>JBOHCZ010000418.1:0-10105 GCA_050699195.1 Streptomycetales bacterium | reverse complement strand
CATGCGCTCTCCCCCGGAGCGACCCTCGACCGGGGCTATGCCGTGGTGCGGCGCCCGGACGGGAGCATCGTCCGGAGCCCGCAGGAGGTGTCGCGCGGCGACGCGCTCGACATCCGCCTGGCCCACGGCGGCCTCGGCGCCGCGGTGACCGAGCGCCGCGGCCTGGACGTGTCGCAGCCATCGCCTCCCTAGGCTGGGGCCATGGCCGACGAGCAGCTGGGGTACGAGCAGGCCCGCGACGAGCTCGCCGAGGTGGTGCGCCGCCTCGAGTCGGGTGGCGTGACCCTCGAGGAGTCGCTGGCGCTGTGGGAACGCGGCGAGTATCTCGCCACCGTCTGCCAGCAGTGGCTCGACGGTGCCCGGGCCCGGCTCGACGCGGCGGCCGGGGAGTCGCGCAACGGCGCGGACGACCCCGCCCGCACCAGCGGCGTGCGGCCTGAGGACGGCCGGTGAGCGGCGCGCGCGAGGGGACAAGGTTTCGTGAATGCCAGGGATTAACCAGGATCCCTGTTGCAGTTTCCAGGTCTTGTAACGGTACAGTGCCGCACATGCGTAACTACCGTATGGGCCGTGCGGCCCAGCTGCTGGGCGTGAGCGCAGACACCGTCCGGCGTTGGGCGGACGCGGGACGCCTGCCCACCACACGCGACGAGCACGGCCACCGCGTCATCGACGGGCGTGACCTGGCCCGTTTCGCGGTGCGGCTGGCCGCCGAGGAGGGCGCCCCCGAGACCCCGACGCACACCTCGGCCCGCAACACCTTCCCCGGCATCGTGACCCGCGTGGTCCGTGGCGACGTCGCGGCGCAGGTCGAGATCCAGGCGGGGCCGCACCGCGTCGTCTCGCTGCTCACCGCTGAGTCGGTCGAGTCACTCGGGCTGACCGAGGGGATGGAGGCCACGGCCTCGGTGAAGGCGACCCACGTCACCGTGGAGCTCACGTGAGCCGCCGCTGCGTACCGGCCGCCCGCCGGCCCGTGGTCCGGGCTCTGATCGGCGGGCTCCTGCTGGCGGGGGTCGCGGCCTGCGGCGGGGACAACGCGGACGGCGCGGCCCGGCACGGCGAGGGTCAGCAGGTGCGCGTCGCCGCCGCCTCGAGTCTCAATTTCGCGCTGGACGCGCTCGTCACGGAGTTCGAGCGGCGCCACGAGAACGTCGACGTCGCGGTGTCGTACGGCTCTTCGGGGGGGTTCTTCGCACAGCTGCGCAACCGCGCGCCCTACGACATGTTCTTCTCGGCCGACAGGACCTACCCGCAGCGGCTGGCGGACGAGGGGCTGACACGCGGCGGCGCGTTCGGGTACGCCACGGGCCGTCTCGTGCTGTGGGCACCGGAATCGGCGGGGCTCGACGTCTCCGGCCGCGGCGCCGGCGTGCTCACGGACCGGGCGGTCGACCGGGTCGCGGTGGCGAACCCGCGGCTCGCGCCGTACGGCTCGGCGGCCGTCGCGGCTTTGAAGCACTTCGGCGCCTACTCCGCCGTGCGGCCGCACCTCGTCTACGGCGAGGACGTGGCGCAGACGGCGGAGTTCGCGCGTACCGGCGCGGCAGATGTCGGCCTGCTCGCACGCTCGATCACCGAGTCGCCTGCCCTGCGGGCCGGAGGGGACGGCTGGCTGATCCCGCAGCAGGCCCATCCGCCCATCCGGCACGCGGCCGTGACGACCGAATGGGTCCGCTCGCCGGGCGCGGCACAGCGCTTCCGGGCGTTCGTGCTCGGCGAGCGGGGGCAGGCGGTGCTGGCGCGCTACGGGTTCGACAGACCGGCCGGCTGATCCCCATGAGCTGGGACGCCCTGCTGCTGTCCGCCCGCCTCGCGGGGGCGACGACCGCGATCCTGCTGATGGCCGGTGTGCCGATCGCGTACTGGCTCGCGTACTCCCGCAGGCGCTGGGTGCCGCTCGCCGAGGCCGTGGTCGCGCTGCCCCTGGTGCTGCCGCCGACCGTGCTCGGCTTCTACCTGCTGCTCGCGATGGGGCCGCGCAGCCCGTTCGGCAGGTGGTACGAGGGTGTCGCGGGGCAGCTGCTGCCGTTCTCGTTCCAGGGGCTGCTGGTGGCGTCGGTGTTCTACAGCCTGCCCTTCGCTGTACAACCGGTGGCGGCCGCGTTCGCGGGGCTCGACCGCCGGCTGCTCGAGGCCTCGTGGTGCCTGGGCACGTCACAGCTGGTCACAGCGCTGCGGGTGGTCCTCCCGCTGTCCCTGCCCGGGCTGGTGACCGGGGCGGTGCTGAGCTTCGCGCACACGGTGGGCGAGTTCGGCGTGGTCCTGATGGTCGGGGGGAACATCCCCGGCGAGACGCGTACCGCCTCGATCGCGATCTACGACGACGTGCAGGCACTCGACTACCCGGCCGCCAACCAGACCTCGCTGGTCCTGCTCGCGTTCTCCTTCGCGGTGCTCGCCATCACCTACACGCTGCAGGGCAGGCTGCGGGCCTGGCCGGTGCGGGCGCCGCGATGAGCGACCGGCGGCGGCTGGCCGCGCGCTTCACCCGTCGCTTCCCCGGGGGCCAGCAGGTCGTCGCGGAGCTCGACGTACCCCTCGACCGACCGGCGGTCACGGTGCTGTTCGGTCCTTCCGGCTCCGGCAAGACCACGATCCTGCGCTGCCTGGCCGGCCTGGACTCCATCGACGAGGGGCGGCTGACCTACGGCGAGGAGCTCTGGGAGGACGCCGAGCGGGCGGTACGAAGGTCGCCGCAGCGCCGCAGGATCGGCTACCTGGCGCAGGACTACGCGCTGTTCCCGCACCTGAGCGTGGCCCGCAACATCGCGTACGGGCTGCGCCGCCTGCCGGTGCGCCAGCGGGCCGGGCGGGTCGCCGAGATGCTGCGGATGCTGCGGCTGCACGGCCTGGCGGACCGGCGCCCCGCACAGCTGTCCGGGGGGCAGGCCCAGCGCGTCGCGCTGGCCCGCGCCCTCGCCCCCTATCCGCGACTGCTGCTCCTCGACGAGCCGCTGTCCGCGCTCGACACGCCGACCCGTGAGGAGCTGCGCGGCGAGCTGCGCGCGGTGCTCGCCGGGCTCGACGTGCCCAGCCTGCTCGTCACCCACGACCGCACGGAGGCCCTGGCGCTCGGGGACGCCATGGTCGTCGTGGTCGACGGACGGGTCAGGCAGACGGGCCCGGTGGACCAGGTGTTCACCAGGCCCGCCGACCTCGACGTGGCGCGTGTCGTCGGCGTCGAGTCCGTACTCCCCGGGCGGGTGGTACGTGTGGACGCCGAGGGGCTCGCCACGGTGGACGTGGGGGGCCGCGGGCTGGTGGCCGTGACCCCGCCGGCCGAGGCGCACGAGGTCTTCGCGTGCGTGCGGGCCGAGGACGTGGCGCTGGAGCCCCGCGGCTTCCACCTCACCAGCGCCCGCAACCGCTTCCGGGCGCAGGTCACGACCACCGTCCCGGAAGGCCCCCTGGTGCGGGTCGGCCTGGACTGCGGCTTCCCGCTGGCCGCCCTGGTCACCAAGCACGCCCGCGACGAGCTGGCGCTGGTCCCGGGGGCGGCGGTCACGGCGGTCGTGAAAGCGTCGGCGATCCACCTCATCCCGCGCTCGTGATTCGCGATGCCCGCAGGTCGCCTGGATGGGATGAGTGCAGGTCAGCGGACCCGAGATGGCGGTCGCCACCCCTCCGCGCGAAGGAGTGGTTACGATTCCCACAAGAGCGGGTGTCGGCCGGTACGGCCGGAGAAGGGGTTCTCAGCCCGGTTGGCGTCGACAGAGAGGGCCCGCGATGACCGAGCAGATGACCGAGCAGGCGACCGTTCCTCCCGAGCTCGACGTCAGGCCCGAGGCCCCGGACCGTAATCTCGCGCTCGAGCTCGTGCGCGTTACCGAGGCCGCCGCCATGGCTGCCGGCCGGTGGGTGGGCCGGGGCGACAAGGACGGCGCCGACGACGCCGCCGTGAACGCCATGCGCCAGCTCATCAGCACGGTGTCGATGGACGGCGTCGTCGTCATCGGCGAGGGTGAGAAGGACCAGGCACCGATGCTGTTCAACGGTGAGCCCGTCGGCGACGGCAACGGTCCCGAGTGCGACGTCGCCGTCGACCCGATCGACGGCACGCGCCTGACCGCGAAGGGCATGAACAACGCGCTGTCCGTGATGGCGGTCGCGGAGCGGGGCGCCATGTATGACCCCTCGGCCGTCTTCTACATGGAGAAGATCGCCACGGGCCCGGACGCCGCCGACACCATCGACCTCACGGTCCCGGTGGGCGAGAACATCCGGCGCGTCGCGAAGGCCAAACGCTGCAACGCCGGTGACGTCACCGTCGTCATCCTGGACCGGCCGCGCCACGACGAGATCGTCGAGCAGGTCCGCGAGGCCGGCGCCCGCATCAAGTTCATCACCGACGGCGACGTGGCCGGCGCCATCATGGCGGCCCGCGCGGGCACCGGGGTCGACCTGCTCCTCGGCATCGGCGGCACCCCCGAGGGCATCATCGCCGCATGCGCGATGAAGTGTCTGGGCGGCGCGATGCAGGGCCGGCTGTGGCCACGCGACGACGACGAGCGGCAGAAGGCCCTCGACGCCGGCCACGACCTCGACCGCGTGCTCACCAACGACGACCTGGTGCGCAGCGACAACGTGTTCTTCGTCGCGACCGGCGTCACCGATGGTGAGCTGCTGCGCGGGGTGCGCTACTCCGCGGGCGGCGCGGTGACGAGCTCGCTGGTCATGCGCTCGAAGAGCGGCACCATCCGGCTGCTCGAGAGCCAGCACCGGCTGACAAAGCTCCGCGCGTACAGCGCCATCGACTTCGAGCGGCCCATCTGACCTGGCGCTTCGCGGGAGTCAACGCTGCGTCTCACCGGGCTTGGTCGGCCTCGCCCGCCGCACGTCGACCCCTCCGCACAGCGACAGCCCGATCACCCGTACGACGGGTGCGCCGGGTGTACCGTCGGGGTCGCGTGGTCCGCTGTTGCCCCCGAAGATGGCAACGCCGCCCACATCGACGCGTAGGCCCTGCGGCACGACGATCTCGACGCCACCACACACCGCGTTGGCCCGGATCACGGTCTCCTCGCTGGTCAGGACCGCGTTCCTGAGGTCGAGAGTGACGCCGCCGAAGGCCGCGAGCGCGAAGAAGCGTCGCGGGACGACCCAGCGCCCGCGGCGTTCCGCCCCGCCGAACACGGCGACCGCGTTGTGTGAGGTGGCGGAGAGGCCGGGCCGGGCGGCCGGCAACCCCGGGTCCGAGGGGCGCGCCCCACGGGCGGTCGCTGGCAGGTCGCGGGTGAGTGGCTCGAGCTCCCCGAGTGTCCTGGCCGCGTAGGCGCGGTCGATGCGCTCGCCGTGCTCCTGGGAGGTGAGGCGACCCTCGGCGAGCGCCTCGCCCAGCAGGTCGGCCACGCGGTCGCGATCGGCGTCGGACGCCCGCATCTGCGGGGGGTGGGCGTCGCCGGAGTCCGACCCCGGGATGTGCGTCACGTCCGAACGATAACCGGGAGACAGTTGTCAGTGGGCCGACCTATCGTGACGACGTCGGTTGTGCGGCACACCACGACGGGTTGAGGAGGGCGGTGACGGTTCACCGGGACGAGGTTGCGGAGCCGGGTCAGGCCATGCAGCAGGACGGGACCGTCGGGCCCGAGCGCCCGGCTCTCTCGCTGCGCGCCGTCGTGAAGCACTACGGCCCGATCACCGCGGTCGACGGCATCGACCTCGACGTTCCGCCGGGCAGCTGCCTGGGGCTGCTGGGGCCCAACGGCGCGGGCAAGTCCACGACGATGCGCATGATCACCGGGCAGACCAGGGCCGACACCGGCGAGATCGAGGTGCTCGGGTACGAGGTGCCGCGCGAAGCCAAGCACGCCCGCGCCCTGATGGGCGTCGTCCCGCAGCTCGACAACCTCGACGAGGAGCTCACGGCGCGCGAGAACCTCGAGGTGTTCGCGCGGCTCTACCGCGTGCCCAGGGCCGAGCGGGCCGCCGCCGTGGCCCGCTCCCTCGAGATCGGCCTGCTCACCGAGCGCGCGGACACCCGCACGATCAACCTCTCAGGCGGCATGCGGCGGCGGCTGCTCATCGCGCGGGGCCTGGTCCACCGCCCGCGCTTCGTCCTTCTCGACGAGCCCACGGTGGGCCTGGACCCCCAGGTCCGCCAGGAGCTGTGGGCGCTCATCGACGGGCTGCGCGCCGACGGCGTCACCGTGCTGATGTCCACGCACTACATCGAGGAGGCCGAACGGCTCGCCGACTCCGTGGCCGTGATGTCCTACGGCCGGATCGTCGTACACGGCTCGCCGGCCGACCTGCTCGCGGCGCACGCCGGGCGCGAGGCGATCGAGTACTACGGCCCGCCGGCCCGGCTGCTCGAGGTCGAGGGTGTCGCGACGCGGGCCGGCCTGCCGACCCGCCGCACCGGTCCTTCGGTGTCGGTGCTGCGCGCCGAGGAGATGCCCGCACCGGTGTCCGACGAGCTCGGCGCGGGGGCCCGCAGGTCGAGCAACCTCGAGGACGTCTTCGTGATCCTCACGGGTGAGACCGTCGCATGACCGCGGTCCAGGAGGTCCACAGCCCGGTGCCCAAGCGGCTGCGCCGCTTCGAGCTGACGGCCGTCGCAGGCGTGTGGACGCGTGAGACCACGCTGTTTCGCAGGTACTGGCCGTCGACCACGTTCGCGGCCGTTGTCGAGCCGACGATCTACCTGCTCGCCTTCGGCGTGGGTTTCGGCTCGCTGGTCCCCGCCATCTACGGGCTGCCCTACATCGAGTTCCTCGGCACCGGCGTCGTCGCGACGGCAGTGCTGTTCACCTCGGCCTTCGCGGGCATGTTCGTGACGTTCGTACGCCGGGTGTTCCAGCACTCCTACGACGCGATACTCACCACCCCCGTCGATGTCCACGAGGTGGTGACCGCGGAGGCGAGCTGGATCGCGAGCAAGGCCGGTGTCTACGGGTGCGCCCCGCTGCTGGTGGCGATGATGTTCGGGCTCGACCCGACCCCGGCGATGGTGATCGTGCCGTTCGTCGGGTTTCTCACGGGCTTCGGCTTCGCGCTGTTCGGGATCTGGACCTCGGCGGTCGTCCCGTCGATCGACTCGTTCAACTACATCATCTCGGCCGTGCTCACACCGCTGTTCCTCGTCGCGGGCACGTTCTTCCCACTCGACCAGTTCCCGCCCTGGGGGGTGGTCTGCGCGCAGTTCAACCCGCTGTACCACTGCGTCGAGCTGGTGCGTGACGCGGCGTTCGGGATGCATCCGCTGGCCGACCTCTACCACGTCGCGGCGCTGGGGGTCTTCGCCGCGCTGATGTGGCTGGCGGCGGTGCGCCGCATGCACGCTCGCCTCATCGACTGACCTCGCGGCGCGGCGTACAGGCCGGTAGCCCTAGGCTGGACGCCGGTACTGAACGTACGAGGAGCCAGCCCGATGAGCGAGCAGGACTTCCGCGTCGAACGCGACTCCATGGGCGAGGTGCGGGTCCCCGCGCACGCCAAATGGCGCGCCCAGACGCATCGCGCGGTGGAGAACTTCCCGATCTCCGGCCAGCGCGTCGAACGTGCCCACATCGAGGCGCTCGCCCGGATCAAGGCGGCCGCAGCCAAGGCCAACGCCGAGCTCGGGGTCATCGAAAAGGACATCGCCGACGCGATCCAGGAAGCCGCGGCCGAGGTGGTCGCCGGGCAGTGGGACGACCACTTCCCGATCGACGTCTTCCAGACCGGCTCGGGGACGTCGACCAACATGAACGCCAACGAGGTCATCGCGACGCTCGCGTCGGAGCGGCTCGGCCGGCCGGTCCACCCCAACGACCACGTCAACGCCTCCCAGTCCTCCAACGACGTCTTCCCGTCGTCCATCCACATCGCGGCGACCAGCGCGGTCGTGAGCGATCTGATCCCCGCTCTCGAGCACCTCGCGGCGTCACTCGAGCGCAAGGCCGGGGAGTTCGCCGAGATCGTGAAGAGCGGCCGCACCCACCTGATGGACGCGACCCCGGTCACGCTGGGACAGGAGTTCGGAGGCTACGCCGCCCAGCTGCGCCGCGGCGTCGAGCGGCTGCAGGCGACCCTGCCCCGGCTCGCCGAGCTGCCCCTCGGCGGCACCGCCACCGGCACCGGCATCAACACCCCGCCGGGTCTCGCCGCGCGGGTGATCGCCGAGGTCGCCGCCACGACCGGGTTGCCCCTTGCCGAGGCGCGCGACCACTTCGAGGCGCAGGGGGCGCGCGACGGTCTCGTCGAGGCGTCGGGCCAGCTCCGCACCATCGCGGTGAGCCTGTACAAGATCTCCAACGACGTCCGCTGGATGGGCTCAGGGCCCCGCGCGGGGCTCGCCGAGATCGCCCTTCCGGACCTGCAACCGGGCTCGTCGATCATGCCGGGAAAGGTCAACCCGGTCATCCCGGAGGCGGTCTGCATGGTGTGCGCCCAGGTCGTCGGCAACGACGCGGCGATCGCGTTCGGCGGGTCGGCGGGCAACTTCGAGCTGAACGTCATGCTGCCGATGATGGCCCGCAACATCCTCGAGTCGATCCGGCTGCTCGCCAACGTCTCGCGGCTCTTCGCCGACCGGTGCGTCGAGGGCATCGTCGCCGACGCGGCTCGCTGCCGCGAGTACGCCGAGTCCTCACCGTCCATCGTCACGCCGCTGAACACCTACATCGGGTACGAGGAGGCCGCGAAGGTCGCCAAGACCGCGCTCGCCGAGCGCAAGACGGTCCGGCAGGTCGTGCTCGAGATGGGCTACGTCGAACGGGGCAAGCTCACCCTCGAGCAGCTCGACGACGCGCTCGACGTGCTCTCGATGACTCACCCGTGACGGCGGGGGACGGCCTCGGGCCGGGCGCCCCACAGGCCGGCTCGTACGACGGTTCGTGGCGACCGGGCGACCAGATCCTGTGGCGTTACTGCCTGAACGGCGAGGTCCGGGATGCCCGGCCGGTCACGGTGGTCGCCGACACCCCTGAGCTGACCGTCGCCTGGCTGGCCCCGGACACGCCGATCCGCCGCCCGGTGCTCGCCGACGGCTCGGCCATCCGCTCCGCTCCGCTCTCCCAGCGCTTCCTGCGCGGCTGGAGCACCACGCAGACCACGTGGCACGGACCTGGCATCCTCAAGCTGCTCCCGTGGGGCGCCGCCCACTCGGTGTGGGTGGTCTGGCGTCCCGACGGCACGTTGCGCGGCTGGTACGTCAACCTGGAGGCGCGGCAGGGCCGCTGGTGGGGCGGCATCGACACGACCGACCACGTGCTCGACCTGTGGGTCGGCGCGGACCGGCGGGTCGAGTGGAAGGACGAGGACGAGTTCGCGGCGGCGCAGCAGGCCGGCCGCTTCACCGCCGCCGAGGCGCAGCGCATCCGCTCCGAGGGCGAACGGGTCTCGGACATCGCGGCGCGCTGGGACTCCCCGTTCCGGGACGGGTGGGAAGACTTCCAGCCCGATCCGGCCTGGCCGCTGCCGCCCCTGCCCGACCACTGGGCCAGCCCGCCAGCCACGCCCTGAGCTGGTCAGTACCAGTTGTTGCCGAGCCAGTAGTCCCACGCCCCGCACGGCGTGCCGTAGCGGTCGTCGATGTAGTCCAGCCCCCATGTGATCTGGGTGGCGGCGCTGCCCTGCCAGTCCGGGCCGGCAGCAGCCATCTTCGACCCCGGGAGGGCCTGCGGGATGCCGTACGCGCCGGACGACGGGTTCTCGGCATGCACGTTCCAGCCGCTCTCGCGCTCCCACAGGTCGTCGAGGCAGGGGTACTGGTCGTCGCTCCAGCCGTGCTCGGCGAGCATGTCGCGGGCCAGTTCACGGGGCGATCCGGACAGCGACTCGCGGGCCATGGTCCGGCTCGCCCGCGTCCCGTCTCGCTCCGGGGCCGGCCGGGCAGAGGGCACGCGGTTCATCCGCGCCTGCAGGCGTGCCGCGCGGAGGTGATCCTGCTCGTCCGCGGGGTCCGGGACGGAGGTCGCGGACGACTGACGGGCCGGGTTCGCCTGCTGTGAGTTCCTCGACCGGTGCTCTGCCCCGGTGGTTGCCCCGGTGGTGGCGACGCTGGTGGCGACGGTCGCGCCGAGTACCGCAGTCGCACCGAGCGCGGCCGCGGTACTCGCCGAGGCCGCGGCAAGCCGGGGCAGCGGTATGTGCTTCACGTGAGGGCTCCTCCCAGCAG
>JBOHCZ010000417.1:0-8516 GCA_050699195.1 Streptomycetales bacterium | reverse complement strand
CCTTGATCGTGAGCGCCCGGCTGCGGAAGACCGGGTCGTCGTTCCCCTGGTACTTCTCCATGATGGCCTTGACCGACTCGGCCTCGATGCGGGCCTGCGCCGGGTCGTACACGCCACAAGGCAGGTCACAGTGCGCATGGACGGTGGTCTTGGGCCTCAGCGGTCGCCTCAGCATCCTTGTCCTCTCCCGGGACGCATTTTTCACCTTCACGGCGCACACTACCGGTGTCGGGGAACCACCACCGGTCGGGGAGGTCCGTGTTGGCGAGCGGTACCCACGGGTGGCCGCGGCTGCTGCTGCCTCGGTCCTGGGGGAAGGCGGTCGTCGCCGGGCGGTCCATGGAGCCGACGCTGCGTGACGGTGACCGGCTCCTCGTGCGTTGGGGTGGCCGCCCGCGGCCCGGGCGGCTCGCCGTGGTCCGGCTGCCCGGCCGCCCGCTCTCGGTGAAGCGGCTGTGGCGGCGGGTGCACGACGGTTGGTGGGTCGAGCGCGACAACCCGGCGGAAGGTGTCGACTCCTGGCTCGTGGGCGGGGTGCCCGACGAGGACGTCGTCGGGATGGTGGTCTGCCGCTACTGGCCGCTCAGGCGGTCGTAGTGCACGAGGCACTCCTCGTACGAGGGCAGCAGGCCTGCGTCTCGAGCCTCGCGTAGGCCTGGCGCCGCGGCGTCCTTGGGGGAGAGCACCGGCTCGACCTCGCCGGGCCAGCGGATGGCCAGCTCGTCGTCGAGCGGGTCGATCCCGAACTCCAGCTCCGGGGCGTAGGGCGTGGAGCAGAGGTAGTGCACGACCGCGCCGTCGGTGAGCGCGAGGAAACCGTGTCCGAGGCCCTCCGCGACGTAGACAGCGCGCCGATCGGTGTCGTCGAGCCGGACGGTGTCGTGGCGTCCGAACGTGGGGGAGCCGGCCCGGATGTCGACGACGACGTCGAGGACAGCGCCGCGCAGGCAGCTGACGTACTTCGCCTGGCCCGGCGGGACGGCCGCGCCGTGGATGCCGCGCAACACGCCAAGCCGGGACACCGAGCAGTTCGCCTGAGCGACCTGGAGGGTGTGGCCCACGAGCTGTGTCACCGCGCTGCTCTGGAAGGCCTCGAAGAACACCCCCCGGTCGTCGGCGTGTTGCCGAGGCGTGAGCTGCCAGGCGTGCCGGACGGCCAGCTCACGCACCTCGAAGTGCCCGATGATCTCCGTACCCATGGCCCCATTCTGCTCGCGGGTCCGCTGACGATGCGTCAGGAGAGCTGGGCGGCCTGCCCGCGGCGGCGGGCCCGGTACGCCGCGACGTTGGCGCGCGTAGCGCACCGTTCCGAGCAGTAGCGTCGCGACCTGTTGGTGGAGGTGTCGAGGTAGACGGCGCGGCACGGGGCCGCCTGGCACACGCCGAGCCGGTCTACTCCCACCTCGGCGAGCAGCGCCGCCAGGCCCATGCAGGCGCTGGCGCCGTACCCGGTGGCCACGCTCACCGTGTCCTCGGCGAGGTGCAGATGCCAGTTGCGGTCGTCGTGGCCGGAGATCTGCGGCCGTACGGGGTAGGCCCCGAGCAGGCCGTTGAGCCGCGTCACCGCCAGCTTGCCGTCGCCCCCCGCGGCGGCCTGGAAGACCTCCCGCAGCCTGCTGCGCAGCTCACGGAAGGCTGCCACGTCGGCGCCGGTCACCACCATGCCCCAGCGGGGCCGATCGACGAGGAACCGCCGCAGGTCGTCGAGCGAGTTGAGGCCGTCCTGGTCACGGCCCGGGTTCGCGGTGTTCACGAGCCGCACGGCCAGGTTGGCGTACGAGGTCAGTTCCAATGGCTCGGTTCCATGGCTACAGCACCTTGCTCAGAAACGCCCGGGTTCGTTCGTGGCGTGGCTCGGACAGCACGTCTCGCGGCCGACCCGCCTCGACGACGACGCCGTCGTCCATGAAGACCAGCTGGTCACCGGCCTCCCGGGCGAACCCCATCTCGTGGGTCACGACGATCATCGTCATGCCCTCGTCGGCGAGCTGGCGCATCACGTCGAGGACCTCGCCCACCAGCTCGGGGTCGAGCGCGGAGGTGGGCTCATCGAAGAGCATCAGCTTGGGCTGCATGGCGAGCGCGCGGGCGATGGCGACCCGCTGCTGCTGCCCGCCGGAGAGCTGGGCGGGGTAGGAACCGGACTTCTCGGCGAGCCCCACGCGGTGCAGCAGCCCCTGCGCCCGTTCCAACACCTGCTGCCTGGGCTCCTTGCGCACCCGGACCGGAGCCTCCATCAGGTTCTCGAGCGCCGTCATGTGCGGGAACAGGTTGAAGCTCTGGAACACCATGCCGATCTCCTGGCGCTGCGCGGCGACCTCCTTCTCCTTGAGCTCGTGGAGCTTGTCGCCGCGCTGCCGGTACCCCACGAGGTGGCCGCTGACGTACAGCCGGCCGGCGTTGATCTTCTCGAGGTGATTGATGCAGCGCAGGAAGGTGGACTTCCCCGACCCGGAGGGGCCGATGATGCACATCACCTCTCCGGGCGAGACGTCCAGGTTGATGCCCTTGAGCACCTCGAGACGCCCGAAGCTCTTGTGGACCTGCTCGGCCCGCACGATCAGGTCGGTGCTTGCCGGAGGGCGCGCTGCGGCGTTCGCGGGTGGGCTCATGCGGCACCTCCTCCCCTGCCCAGCAGGGTCCGCAGCCGCCGCAGCGTCACGCTCTCCTGGCGCCTGCCGCGCTCGTAGTGCCGCTCGATGAAGTGCTGGCCGATCATGAACAGCGACGACAGGAACAGGTACCAGATGCAGGCCATGATCAGCATCGGGATGATCTGGTACGTCCGGGCGTAGATGTTCACGACAGAGTAGGTCAGGTCGAAGTAGGGGATCGCCACGACCAGCGAGGTGTCCTTGAGCTTCGCGAGCGTCTCGTTGCCGGTGGGCGGCACGATGATCCGCATCGCCTGTGGCAGCACGATGCGTCGCGTCGTCTGCCCGCGCGTC
Organism: Streptomycetales bacterium; assembly: GCA_050699195.1. Taxonomy (GTDB): domain Bacteria; phylum Actinomycetota; class Actinomycetes; order JBOHCZ01; family JBOHCZ01; genus JBOHCZ01. Next base: position 5,568 of record JBOHCZ010000417.1, on the reverse strand, counting down.
ATCCCCAGCGCGTGTGCGGCCTCGAGCTGGCCCGGGTCGACCGAGAGGATGCCCGCCCGTACGATCTCGGCCATGTAGGCCGCTTCGTTGAGCGAAAGGCCGAGGGCGGCCGCGGCCGCCGCGGAGTAGAGCGACTGGGTGTCCGCCGTGACGAACTCGGGTCCGAAGGGGATGCCGAGTCCGAGCTGCGGGTAGAGCGCTCCGATGCTCCCCCACATGAGCAGCTGGGTGTAGAGCGGAGTACCGCGGAACACCCAGATGTAGAGCCACGAGGCGCCCGACAGCACCGGGTTCGGCGAGAGGCGCATGACCGCGAGCACGGTGCCGAGCAGGATGCCCACGGTCATGGCCGCCACCGTGAGCCAGAGCGTGTTCCGGACGCCGATCAGCACCGGCTCGGCGAACAGGTACTTCGCCTGCTCGGACCAGTTGTACCGGGGGTTGGTGAGCCAGGTGTGCACCGCCATCGCGACGAGCACCGCGATGACGGCGGCCGCCACCCACCTCCCCGGATGACGGACCGGGACGGCCCGAATCGACTCGGGCCGCCCCGTCACGGCGTCAGGTGTGTCGCTGCTCACGTCACATCACCGCCACACGTCACCTCTGGTCATGCGGCTCCTGCCCGTGCCACCCCCTACGACGTGGGGTTGAGTTCGGTAGTGCTGACGACGCCGTCCTCGACACCCCACGTCCTGAGGATCTTCTGGTACGTACCGTCGGCGATCAGCTGCTCCAGCGCGTCCCGGACCACAGGTGCGAGTGCGCTGTCCTTCTGGAACGCGATGCCGTAGGGCGCGGTGTCGTAGACCTCGCCGAGCTTCTCGATCTGCCCCTCCGTCTGCTCGACGGCGTAGCCGACGATCGGGGAGTCGGCGAGCATCGCGTCGACCTTGCCTGACACCAGGTCGGCGGTGACCTCCGTCTGCTGGCCCCGGGGTACGACCTCGATCGGCTTCTTGCCCTGCTTCTTGCACTGCTGCTGCCGCACGGGCAGATCGTCGGTCTGCTGGACGGTGCCCTGCTGCACGCCGATCTTGAGCCCGCACGGGGCGTCGATCGACACCTTGTCGGGGTTGCCCTCCGGGACCGCCCACGCGGTGCCCGCCGTGTAGTAGCTCACGAAGTCGACGACCTTCATGCGCTCGGGGTTGATCGTGAACGAGGACAGCCCCTCCTCGTACTTGCCGGACTCCAGGCCCGGGATGATCGCATCGAACTTGGCGTTGGTGAACTCGGCATCGAGGCCGAGCTTGGCCGCGATGGCCTTGCCCAACTCGATGTCCCAGCCGACCGGCGTGGTGCCGTCCTCGCCGACGAACTCGTTGGGGGGGTAGGACAGGTCTGTGCCGATCTTGATGGCTCCGTCGGAGGAGATCTCCTTCGGAACCTTTGCGGCGAGCGCCTTGTCCGTCGCCACCTTGGGGGTCGCCTGTGCCCCCTGCTTCTCCGGCGCGGTCTCGCCGCCCCCGCCGCACCCGGCGAGCGCGAGGGCGAGCGCGAGCAGCCCGGCGCCCAGACCGAGGTGGCCGTTCATGAGACGCGTCGACACGTTGTCCTCCTGGTGTGGGTACGCACGCTCCCGCCTGCGGGGCGGTATTCGTCTGGGAATCCTGCCATCGACGGCAGAGTCCTGTGGGTAGCGCGCCGATCAAAATCGGATAACAGCTCACCCCGCACGGCACGTCCATTGTGTACCTGGCGATCACCTGCACGGGTGGAACTCCCGGCCTTCTCCGAGCGTCGGTGATCCTAGAATCGCGGTATATGTACCTCCATTGGACTACACGTGGTGTGCACGGCCCGGCGGGGTCCACACATGGGCGGGGGCCGCGTCTGTGTCACAATCGACTCACGGGTGACCCCCGGTTCCCGTACATCGGTTGTGCGGACCACATGATCGTCGCCAGGCCCTATCCCAGGTAGAGGCGGCACATCGCGTCCGATTACTGTGCGTCAATCCACTCGACGATAAGGGGTCACACGTGGCAGCGGAGATCATCCCGAGCGAGCCGGCGGCGTTGGACGAGCCCGATGCGGCGCACGCCCTCCACAGGGGCGGCAAGATCGAAGTCCGCTCGACCGTCCCGGTCCGTGACCGCGAGGACCTCTCACTCGCCTACACCCCTGGTGTCGCCCGGGTCTGCCGGACCATCGCGAGCGACCCGGCGAAGGTTTACGACTACACCTGGAAGGGCGGCACCGTGGCCGTCGTCACCGACGGCAGCGCGGTGCTCGGCCTCGGCGACATCGGCCCGCAGGCGGCGCTGCCCGTGATGGAGGGCAAGGCGCTGCTGTTCAAACAGTTCGCCGGCGTGGACGCCGTGCCGCTGTGCCTGGACGTGCGCGACGTCGACGAGCTCGTCGCGACCGTCACCAGGCTCGCGCCGGGCTTCGGGGGGGTCAACCTCGAGGACATCTCCGCCCCGCGCTGTTTCGAGGTCGAGGCACGTCTGAAGGCATGCCTGGACATCCCCGTGTTCCACGATGACCAGCACGGTACGGCGATCGTGACGCTCGCCGCGCTGCGCAACGCCGCCCGGGTCACCGGCCGCGACCTGTGCGACCTGCGTGTCGTGGTGTCCGGCGCGGGTGCCGCCGGGGTCGCGATCACCAAGATCCTCCTCGAGGCGGGCATCGGCGACATCGCCGTGGCCGACAGCCGCGGCGTCATCCACGAAGACCGCGCCGACCTCACGCCGATCAAGCGCGAGATCGCGACCATGACCAACAAGGCGGGCCATGCTGGTTCGCTCGGCGACGCGTTGGCCGGCGCAGACGTCTTCCTCGGGGTGTCGGCCGGTCAGGTCCCGGAGCCCGTGGTCGCCTCGATGGCAGGCGACGCCATCATCTTCGCGATGGCCAACCCCGACCCGGAGATCCACCCCGAGATGGCGCGCCGCCACGCCAAGGTGGTGGCCACGGGGCGGAGCGACTTCCCGAACCAGATCAACAACGTGCTGGCCTTCCCGGGGGTCTTCCAGGGCGCGCTCTCGGTTCGGGCGAGGGAGATCACCGAGGGCATGAAGCTCGCAGCCGCGGAGGCCATGGCCGGGGTCGTGGAGGCGGAGCTGACCGAGGACACCGTCATCCCCTCCCCCTTCGACGCAAGGGTGGTGCCCGCTGTGGCGGCCGCGGTCGCCACGGCCGCACGCGCGGAGGGCGTGGCGCGGATCTGACGACACCCGGCAGGGTCCGGCGAGCTGACCGGTCCGCCCGGCCGTGCACTAGGGTGCGGCCATGTTCGCCGTCACCGCCGCGCGCCTCGACCCCGATGACCCGCTGTCCGGCCTGGACGCTGGTGAGCGTCCCGACCCCGTCGCCCCGGACGGCTGGACGACCGTCACCCTGCGGGCCGCCGCCCTGAACCATCACGACGTGTGGAGCCTGCGGGGGGTCGGGCTCAAAGGGGACCAGTTGCCGATGGTGCTCGGCTGCGACGGGGCGGGTGTCGACGAGGACGGCAACGAGGTTGTCATCCACTCCGTGATCTCCGACCCCGGGTGGCACGGCGACGAGACGCAGGATCCCCGCAGGTCGCTGCTCTCGGAGAGGTACGACGGGACGTTCGCCGAGCGGGTCGCCGTGCCGCGCCGCAACCTGGTGGCCAAGCCTGCGGCGCTGAGCTTCGAGGAGGCCGCCTGCCTCCCGACGGCCTGGCTCACCGCCTACCGCATGATCTTCACCCAGTCGGGTGTCAAGCCCGGCGGCACGCTGCTCGTGCAGGGCGCCGGCGGGGGCGTGTCGACCGCCCTCATCAGCCTCGGGCACGCGGCAGGCTACCGGGTGTGGGCGACCAGCCGCTCCGAGACCAAGCGCGGTCGGGCCCGCGAGTTGGGGGCCGAGCAGGCGTTCGAGAGCGGGGCGCGGCTGCCCGAGCGCGTCGACGCGGTCCTGGAGAGCGTGGGCGCGGCCACGTGGGGGCACTCGCTGCGGTCGCTCAAGCCCGGAGGCACGGTCGTAGTCGCGGGCGCGACGAGCGGCCCCAACCCCCCGGCGGAGCTCAACCGGGTCTTCTTCCTCCAGCTCAGGGTCGTGGGCTCGACCATGGGCACCCGCGACGAGCTCCAGCGGCTGCTCCGGTTTTGCGAGACCACGGGGGTGCGTCCCGCGATCGACGAGACCATGCCGCTCCACGAGGCGCGGAGGGGGTTCGCCAGGATGGTCGAGGGCGAGCTGTTCGGCAAGATCGCCTACACCGTGCCGTGACCTCCCGGGCCGCCCGTCCCCAGGGGAGTCCCCCTGGGGCCCACGGCCGCGCGGCCCCGGGAACGCGTGGCCTCACTCGTCGTCGAGACGGGCCAGCCAGGTCGCCAGGCGCTCGACGGGCTGCTCGAACTCCGGATGCCCGTCGACGAACTCGCGCAGCGCGCCGGCGAGCCAGCCGAGCGTGACCTCCTCGTCCCCGCGCCGGTGCTCGAGCTCCTCGATCCCGCGATCGGTGAAGTACACGACGGGTCCTGCCAGTTGGTGAAGGTCAGTCGGTGAAGGCCCTGTCGATGATCGCCTGCTGCTCGGCCTCGTGCACCGAGGAAGATCCGACGGCCGGCGCCGAGGAGGCCGGCCGGGACACCCGGTAGAGCATCTGCCCGCGCAGGTGCTCCGGAAGGCTCAGCGCCATGAACGGCCACAGGCCCTGGTTGGCCGGCTCCTCCTGCACCCACCGCAGATCGGCGAGGTTCGGGTAGGCCGAGATGGCCTCGATGATCTCCCGGGCCGGCAGCGGGTACTGCCGCTCGACCCGGACGATCGCCGTGTCGGTCACTTCGCGCCTGGTGCGTTCGGTCGCGAGGTCGTAGTAGATCTTGCCGGAGCACAGCAGCACCCGCCGCACGGCGCCGCGGTCGGCCTCGACGTCGGTGAGAACCGGCCGGAACGTGCCAGCGGTGAACTCCTCGCGCTTCGAGGTGGCGAGCTTCAGGCGCAGCATCGACTTGGGGGTGAAGACGACGAGTGGCCGGTGCAGTGGCGAGCGGGCCTGCCACCGCAGCAGGTGGAAGTAGCTCGAGGGCAGCGAGGGCATCGCCACCGTCATGTTGTTCTGGGCGCACAGCGAGAGGAACCGCTCGATGCGCGCCGAGGAGTGGTCAGGGCCCTGCCCTTCGTACCCGTGAGGGAGGAGCAGCGTGACACCGGAGCGCTGGCCCCACTTCTGCTCACCCGAGCTGATGAACTCGTCGACGATCGCCTGCGCGTTGTTGACGAAGTCGCCGAACTGGGCCTCCCAGGTGACCAGCGCCTTGGGGCGGGCCACCGAGTAGCCGTACTCGAATCCCACCGCGGCGTACTCGGAGAGCAGCGAGTCGTAGACGGTGAACTTGGCCTGGTCGTCTGAGAGGTGGGCGAGCGGGGTGTACTCCTCGCCGGCGTTGCGGTCGACGAGCACCGCGTGGCGCTGCCCGAACGTGCCCCTGCGGCTGTCCTGGCCGGCCAGCCGCACGGGGTGGCCCTCCATGAGCAGCGAGCCGAAGGCGAGCGTCTCGGCGAGCGCCCAGTCGATGCGGTCGTTCTCGACCATCGTCACCCGCCGCTCCAGCATGGGCTTGAGGCGCGAGTGGACCCGGAAGT
>JBOHCZ010000416.1:0-13894 GCA_050699195.1 Streptomycetales bacterium | reverse complement strand
CGTTCACCGGGTACCAGCACCGGGTCTTCACGATCTACAAGGGGCGGGTCTACCCGATGCCGATCAACCTCGCGACCATCTGCGAGTACTTCGGCCAGGCCATGTCGCCCGACGAGGCCCGCGCGCTGGTCGCCGAGCAGGCCGCCGAGGTCACGCCCGGGCAGGCACGCGACCTGGAAGAGAAGGCGATCTCGCTGATCGGCCGCCCCCTCTACGAGGCGTTCATCCGGGGCTACACCGCCAAGCAGTGGCAGACCGACCCGCAGAACCTGCCCGCCGAGATCATCACGCGGCTGCCGGTCCGCTACACGTTCGACAACCGGTACTTCAGCGACACCTACGAGGGGCTGCCGGTCGGCGGCTACACCGCCTGGCTCGAGCGGATGGCCGACCACCCGGGCATCGAGGTCCGGCTGGGGGCCGACTTCTTCGACATCCGCTCCGATGTGGTCGGCAACGTGCCCGTCGTCCACACCGGCCCGCTGGACCGCTACTTCGACTACGCGGAGGGCGAGCTGTCCTGGCGGACGCTCGACTTCGAGCTCGAGGTGATGCCGACCGGCGACTTCCAGGGCACCCCGGTGATGAACTACGCCGAGGAGGACGTGCCCTTCACCAGGATCCACGAGTTCCGGCACTTCCACCCCGAGCGGGACCACTACCCCACGGACCGCACCGTGATCATGCGGGAGTACTCCCGCTTCGCCGCCCGCGGGGACGAGCCCTACTATCCGATCAACACGGCGCAGGACCGCGCGCGGCTGCTGCGATACCGCGCGAGAGCCGGGCGGGAGCCCGGCGTGCTGTTCGGCGGGCGGCTCGGCACGTACAAGTACCTCGACATGCACATGGCCATCGGATCCGCGCTGAGCATGTACAACAACCGGCTGCGCCCGCACTTCACGGAGGGCGCCGCCCTGGTGGACGGAGGTGTCGAGGAGTGACGGTGGAGCCCACGGCGACGAGCGATCTGCGGGTGCTGCAGCGTGTCGTGATGCCCGTCGACCGCCGCCCCGACGTGCTGCCGCTCTACGTCGACGGCGGGGGCGCGCGTCCGCAGACGGCCGCCGGATCGGACGCCACGACGGCCGAACGCGCCGTCGCGGCCGTCGCCCCCGCCGACTCCACACCGACGGAGGACGCCTTCACCATGTCGCCGGGCGAGGAGGGCCGCCGTAGCGGGGTCGTGCGCGCCGGCCGGCGCGTCTCGTTCAGCACGTACTTCAACGCGTTCCCGGCCAGCTACTGGCGCCGGTGGACCACCGTCGACGAGGTGCTGCTGCGGGTGCGCATCCGCGGGGAGGCGGTCGTGAGTGTCTACCGGTCGACGCCGCGCGGCCAGAGCCTGCACATCAGGTCGGCGCGCGTCGACGACGAGGCGGCTGCACGTCTCGAGTTCAGCCTGCCGCTCACACCCTTCATGGACGGCGGCTGGTACTGGTTCGACATCACCGCCGGGGGGCGGGACGCGACGCTGGAGGAGGCCGACTGGTCGGCGGTCGTGGACCCCGACCGGCTGCGGTCCGGCCGGCTCAGCATCGGGATCACCACGTTCAACCGCCCCGACTTCTGCGTCGAGCAGCTGCGCGACCTCGGGCGGGCCGATGACGTCATGGAGGTGCTGGACGAGATCTTCGTCGTCGACCAGGGCACCCGGCGGGTCGAGGACCACCCGGATTTCGCCGAGGCCTCGAAGGGTGTCGCCGGCCGGCTCCGGGTGATCGAGCAGGGCAACCTCGGTGGTTCCGGCGGCTTCTCGCGGGCGATGGACGAGACCGTCCGGGCGAGCGGCAGCCGCTACGTGCTGCTGCTCGACGACGACATCGTGACCGAGCCCGAGGGCATCCTGCGGGCCGTCGCCTTCGCCGACCTCGCCCGCACCCCGACCATCGTCGGCGGGCACATGTTCAACCTCTACGACAGGTCGGCGCTGCACGCCTTCGGCGAGACGGTCGCGAAGTTCCGCTGGTTCTGGGGCCCGGCGCCGCACACCCGCCACGGCCACGATCTCGCGTACCGCAGCCTGCGCAACACCCCGTGGCTGCACCGCCGGATCGACGTCGACTACAACGGCTGGTGGATGTGCCTGATCCCCACCGACGTCGTCCGCGAGGTGGGTCTCGCGCTGCCCGCGTTCATCAAGTGGGACGACGCCGAGTACTGCCTGCGCGCGGGTGCGGCGGGCTATCCGACCGTGTCGATGCCCGGTGTCGCGGTCTGGCACGTGGCCTGGCAGGACAAGGACGACGCCCTCGACTGGCAGGCCTACTTCCACCGCCGCAACCGCATCCTGTCCGCTCTGCTGCACTCCCCGTACGACCGCGGAGGGGGGCTGGTCAGGGACAGCTTCGAGGCCCAGGTCCGGCACCTGCTGTGCATGCAGTACTCCACGGCGGAGATGGGGCTGACGGCGATCGGGGACCTGCTCGACGGTCCGGAACGGCTGCACCCCGACATGATGGGCAAGCTGGCGGAGGTGCGGGAGCTGCGCAAGGGCTTCGCCGACGCGCAGACCCACGGCGACGTGGCGAGCTTTCCCCCCGTACGCCGGCGCAAGCCGCCGCGTAAGGAGGGTGAGCACGCGCGGCCGGACAGCAGGCTGACCGCCCTCACGCTGGCCGCGCTGGGCTTCACCCGGCAGGCGCTGCCGGTCAGGGACCTCGCCCGGCGCCACCCCCAGCGCGCCGTGCCCCACCAGGACGTGCACTGGTCGCTGCTGTCCAAGGTCGACAGCGCGGTGGTGTCCACCGCCGACGGGACCGGCGCCTCCTGGTACAAGCGCGACCCGGAGCGGTTCCGTTCGCTGCTGCACCGCAGCATCACCGTGCATGCCCGCCTGCTGCGGGAGTGGCCGAGGCTGCGCGAGCGGTACCGGGCCGCGCTGCCGGAACTGACCTCCCCCGACCGGTGGCGCAAGACGTTCGAGACGTCGAACGGGCCCTCGGACAGCGGTGCGGGCTCTTGACCACGGCGGGGACGACACTCGCCGGGGCCGCGGGGACGCACGACCTCGTCGAGCCCGGCCGCGGCGGAGGCCTTGCCGAGGTGCTGCGCCGCCGCTACCTGCTGCGCCTGCTGGTCCGCAAGGAGCTCAAGGTCCGCTACCACGGGTCGGTGCTGGGCTTCGCCTGGTCCTACATCCGGCCCGCCGTGCACTTCAGCGTGTACTACTTCGTGGTCGGGCTCTTCCTCGGGCTGCGCGACCGGATCGAGGACTTCCCCATCTACCTGTTCTCCGGGATGGTGCTGATCCACTTCTTCAACGAGACGCTGCACTCGACGACGCGCTCCGTCGTGGGCAACAAGCCACTCGTCCGCAAGATCTACCTGCCGCGCGAGCTGTTCCCGGCCGCCTCGCTGCTGGTCTCGACGGTGCACTTGCTGCCCGGGCTGCTCATCCTCATGGTGGGCGCGCTGGCGGCGGGGTGGGCGCCCTCGCTCCCGGGGTTGGCCGCGATGCTGCTGGGGTTCGCCATCGTCGCGAGCCTGGGCCTGGGCGCCGGCCTGCTCTTCGCGGCGTTCAACGTCTACTTCCGTGACTTCGAGCAGTTCGTCGACCTGCTCGCCATCGTGATCACCTGGTCGGTTCCGATGATCTACCCGTGGACCGCCGTACGCGACGCTTTCGGCGGAGGGTGGCTCGTGGCGGTCTATCTCGCGAACCCGCTGGTGAGCGCGGTCTCGCTGTTCCAGAAGGCCGTCTGGCTGCCGTCGACGACAGGAGGCTTCGCGTTCCCGCCGCAGCTGTTCCTGCGCGGCGCCGTCGCACTGGCCGCGACGCTGTTGCTGGTCGCGGTCGCGCAGCTGACCTTCGCCCGGCTCGCCGCCCGGTTCGCCCAGGAGCTGTGACGATGGGGGCCTCGATCGTCGTCGACTCGGTCAGCAAGCGCTTCACCCTGCGCCACGCCCGCTCCCTCAAGGAGATGGCGGTACGTGCGCTGCGCGGGGAGGACATCTCCAACACCTTCCACGCGCTCGACCAGGTGTCCCTCGCCGTGGAGCACGGCGAGTCGGTGGGCCTGATGGGCTTCAACGGGTCGGGCAAGAGCACGCTGCTGAAGCTGATCTCCGGGGTGATGCGCCCCGACGAAGGCTCGGTGCGGGCACTTGGCAGGGTCGCGGGTCTCATCGAGGTGGGAGCGGGTCTGCACCCGGACCTGACCGGACGGGAGAACATCTACCTCAACGCGGCGATCCTCGGCATGGGTGAAGCCGAGACGGTGAGCAAGTTCGACGCGATCGTCGACTTCTCCGGCATCGGCCGATTCCTCGACACCGAGGTGAAGTTCTACTCCTCGGGCATGTTCATGCGGCTGGGCTTCTCCGTCGCGGTCCACACCGAGCCCGACGTGTTCCTCATCGACGAGGTGCTCGCCGTGGGTGACGCGCCGTTTCGGCGCAAGTGCCGAGCGAGGATCCGCCAGCTGCGCGACGAGGGGCGCACCCTCGTCATCGTGGCGCACGACCCCCACATGCTCAGGCAGATGTGCGACCGCGGGGTGGTACTCGAACAGGGCGGCGTGATCTTCGACGGCGCGATCGGGGACGCGGTGAAGATCGTCAAGGACGAGGGAGCCGGCGGCTGACCGGGCGGTCTCGTGTCATCGCGCCGCCATCAGGGGAGGGTTGTTGACGGGGCCGCCGATGCGTGTCGAAATGACGTTGCGTCTTTGCAAATGCCGGCATACGTGGGCATCACAGCTGTGTGGCCGGACCGCGACCTACGAAGGAGGCAGCGGTGGCCGTCAACGTCTTCGTCACGGGCGAGGACGGCGGCATCCTCAACGACCCGGTGCTGCTCAGGCTGGGCACCGACCACTTCTGGCTGTCCCTGGCCGACAGCGACATCCTGCTGTGGGCCCGAGGCCTGGCCTACCGCTCCGGCCTGGACGTGACGATCGGCGAGGCCGACGTCGCCCCCGTCCAGGTGCAGGGCCCGCTGTCCGCGGCGGTGATGCGCGACGTGTTCGGCGACAGCGTGCTCGACATCGGGTACTACCACCTGCGCGAGTACGACCTCGACGGCATGCGGCTCGTGGTGTCCCGCACCGGCTACACCGCCGAGGTCGGCTACGAGATCTACGTCCACAACGCCAGCAGCGACGGCGTACGGCTGTGGAACACCGCGTGGGAGGCCGGTCGGCCACATGGCATGCGTGTGACCGGGCCGTGTCACATCCGCCGCATCGAGGGCGGGATCCTCGCGCACGGAGCCGACATCACCTTCGACACCAACCCGTTCGAGGTGGGCATGGGCTACGACTGGATGGTCGACCTGGACCAGGAGGGCGACTTCGTGGCAAGGCCGCGCTCACCCGCATCAAGGCCAGGGGGGTGGCCCGCAGGCTCGTCGGCGTCGAGATCGGCGGCACCCGGCTCGGCAGCTACAACGACGGGTCGATGGTCGACTTCCCGGTGCGCCACGACGGGACGCCGGTCGGGCACGTCACGTCGGCGTGCTACTCCCCCCGGCTGGAGAGGAACATCGGCTTCGCGATGCTCCCGGTCCATCTGACCGGGCTCGGCACGGGGGTCGAGGTCGACACCCCGCATGAACGTACGAGCGCCGTGGTCACGGCGAAACCCTTCATCGACCCGGCGAAGAACGCCCCGAAGCAGGACGTGAGCGCTCTCATTCCGTCGTAACGCCGCGGCCGGAACCGCACGGCACCGCGTGCCGGGCACGCCTGAGGCGGCCGTGTGCGCGAAACGGCGTACGCCGCAGGGCCGGGCGGGCGAGCAGCCCCTACCCGTCAGGCCGGCGCCTCGGGGGTCGGGTACGGTCATCTCCCATGGGGCGGACCGTCGTGTACCTGCACGTGGGCGCGCCGAAGACGGGCACCACCTACCTGCAGAACGTGCTCGCCCGGAACCGGCCCGCGCTGCGACGAGATGGCGTGCTCTACCCCGGCGACCGGGCGGACCACTTCTTCCCCGCCCAGGACCTGCTCGGGTGGCACTTCGGCGGGTGGCGCAACCCTGCCGCGGAGGGCGCGTGGGGCCGGCTCGTCGCCGAGGCGCACGCGTGGGGTGGCGGCACGGTGCTGCTGTCCCACGAGATGTTCAGCGCCGCCGAGCCGCACGTCGTGGACCGTGCAGTGGCCGACCTCGAGCCGGCCGAGGTGCACCTGATCTACACCGCGCGGGACCTGGCACGCATGATCCCCGCCGCCTGGCAGGAGGACGTGAAGAACCGCTGGACCGCGACGTTCGGCGAGGCGCTCGACCACCTGCGTGAGGGCGCCGGCAGCGCGCACCCTCCGGCCGCCGACTTCTGGCGCCGTCAGGACCCCTCGAACGTGTTCGAGCGCTGGGGGCGTGCCGTGCCGGCTGACCGCATGCATGTGGTGACCGTGCCGGGGGCGGGCGCCCCGCAGGACCTGTTCTGGGAGCGGTTCGCCTCCGTGGTGGGACTCGACCCCACGCGCTACACGACACAGGTGAGCGCGGCGAACCCGTCGCTCGGCGCGGCGGAGACCGCGGTGATCCGCCGGCTCACCGCGGCCCTCGACAGCGACGTGCCCTGGGACAGCTACCACGCGCTGGTCAAGCACCACCTCGCCCACCAGGTGCTCGCCCACCGGCCGGACCCCATCCCCATCAGCCTCCCGCCGGAACACCGGCCATGGGTCGAGAAGCGGGCCGGGCAGATCGTCGAGTGGCTCGAGACCTCCGGGGTCAATGTCGTGGGTGATCTCAACGAGCTCATCCCGGAGCGGGCGCCCGAGCGCCACACCTCCCCCGACGACGTGCCGGCCGATCTGGAGCTGGCCGCCGCCGCCGACGCCCTGGCCGGGCTGGTACGGCGGGCGCACAGGTTGCAGACGCAGCTCGACCGGGTGCGCGCCGACCGCGACCGGCTGCGGGCCCGCCGCCAGGTGCTGCCGGTCGCACGGGCATTGCGCTGGGCGGGCAACAAGGGCGCGAACCGCTACCGGTCAGTGGCGGCGGCCCGGCGGGCGTACCTGAGGTTCCGCGAGACCGTCTCACGGTGAGGGCGCCTGTGGGGGCGCGGTGACCGCGGCGGGGGCTCAGCCGCGGATGCGCTGCATCTCCGGGTCGTAGAGCGGCTCCCCGGCCACGACGGCGGGCAGCCGCTCCCCGAAGTACCCGATCTCGACCGGGCGGCCCGGCGCCGCGGCCACCGCGCCCCCCAGCGTCAGCGCGGCGTACTTGCCGACCGTGTAGCTCGCGAACTCGGTCATCGTCTTGGACGGGTTGGTCTGGAACACCAGGCCGGGGGCGTGTGAGCTGGACCCGCCGGTGGCGAACAGCGGTCCCTGCTCGAGCACCGTGACGTCACGCCAGCCCCTGCCGGTGAGCTCCTCGGCCAGGGCGGTCCCGACGATGCCTGCACCGATGATGACCACCCGGGGCTGGGTCGCCATGCTCGCCACCCCCTGCCTCGTTACCGCCTGCGTACCGGTTTCCGGCCTGGTTCCGGCCTAGGCGCGAGACTGCGGCGGTTCGCCCGGGGTTGTCAACCGCGGGCAGGTGTGATCACGGCGAACTGGGGGGCGAGCTCGTGGGCAGCGAAGGCGGGCTGGGCGACTCGTCGCCCGGCGGCGCCGGCCGCGGGGATGCGGGCTTGCCCCGCGGCTCACCTGTCTCGCCCGCATTCGGGGGCGGCGGAGTCGCCGTCGACTCAGGTGTCCGGGTGCGTGACAGGACCGGCGGAGGTGGGGCCTGCGCGGGCGCACGGCCGGTGTCCCGCGTGTCGTGCCCGACGCTCCCACCCGGTCGGGAGTGGACCAGATCGTCGACCCCCGCGCTTTCCGGCGAGCTCGGAGGCGGTCTCGAGAGCGCTTGCCGTGGCGGCGCAGCCGCGCGCTCCAACGATCCGAACAGGCCGCCGCTGAGGAAACCCGTGACCGCCGCGACGGCGAGCACCGTTCCGATGAACCTGCGCTGCATGCGTCCCTCTCGTGTCAGTGCTCGAGCAGCGCCCTGGAGTGCCGCCACACCAGCCTCGTACGCGGGGTCGTGGACCGCCGGCTCACATGACGGTCACCGCGGCCGGGGGTGGCCGCGAGCAGTCCCAGCAATCTCCCCTCGCGGGTCTACCGACACTACGCCCGGGTCCTGGCCATGGGTTGCCCTGGCTCATCCCCCAGGATCGACGGGCCGCAATTCCCGCCCCGATTCCCGGGGCGGGACGCTTACCGGAGCGCCGACTCGGGGACGATTCCATCGTGTCCATCGTGCGCGACGACGAGCCCGCACATCCAGCCTGGCTGTGGCGCAACCCGGACCCCAAGCCGACCTACGATGTGGTCGTCGTCGGCGGGGGCGGCCACGGCCTGGCCACCGCCTACTACCTGGCGCGCAACCACGGGATCACCGACGTCGCCGTGCTCGAGCGCGGCTGGCTCGCAGGCGGCAACGTGGCCCGCAACACCACGATCATCCGGTCGAACTACCTGCGGGAACCGAGCGCGGCGATCTACGAGCACGGCCTCCGGCTCTGGGAAGGGCTCGCCGACGAGCTCGACTACGACCTGCTGCTCAGCCAGCGCGGCGTGCTGAACCTCTGCCACACCCTGCAGGACGTACGTGAGGGCGTCCGGCGGGTGCACGCGAACCGGCTGAGCGGGATCGACGCCGAGTGGCTCACGCCCGACGAGGTCAAGGCACTCTGCCCCATCGTCAACGTCTCGCCCGACGTGCGCCACCCCGTGCTGGGGGCGACCCTGCAGCCCCGCGGGGGCATCGCGAAGCACGACCGTGTGGCGTGGGCGTACGCGCGGGCGGCCGACGCGCCCGGCGTCGACCTCGTACAGGACTGCGAGGTCACCGGGTTCCTGCGGGACGGCGAGCGGGTACTCGGCGTCGAGACGACGCGGGGGCCCATCGGCGCCGGACGGGTCGCGCTCGCCGCGGCCGGCCACACCAGCGTGCTGGCCGGCCTGGCCGGGCTGCGGCTGCCGCTGCAGAGCCACCCGCTCCAGGCGCTGGTGTCGGAGCTGCTCGAGCCGGTGCACCCGTGCGTGGTGATGTCCGGCCACGTGCACGTCTATGTCAGCCAGGCGCACAAGGGTGAGCTGGTCATGGGCGCCGGCATCGACGCGTACAACTCCTACTCCCAGCACGGCTCGTTCCACGTCATCGAGCGGCAGGCGGCGTCGGCGCTCGAGGTCTTTCCGATCTTCGCCCAGGCCCACGTGCTCCGGACGTGCTCGCGAGGTCCTCGAGCAGGGCTGCTCGATCGACCTGCACCCGCGCGCCTTCGGCCCCGGGCGGTGCGCCCAGACGCTGGTGGCCCGCGCCCCCGCGCTGCTCTGGCAGACCGCGCACGGGCCCGCCCAGGGGATCGCCCCCGGCCCCGTCCATCCCGCCTACCTCCTGCTCGTGCCCTGCTCATTCGGGGGGTACCTGGCGGACTGGCTCGTCGAGGCCATGGGCGAGTACTCCGCGCCGCCGGACCAGCGGTGGACAGCGGTTCGCCCCTGAACCCCCGGACACCCCCGCGGTCAGTCGCTGCTCTCCCCCGGCGTGGCACGCTCGAGCAGCCGCAGCAGCTCCATGGGCAGCGGGAAGATCACCGTGGAGTTCGGCTGGTTCGCGACCTCGACCATGGACCCGAGCGTGCGCAGCTGCATCGCCGCGGGGTGCTCCTCGAGGATGCGGGCGGCCAGGCCGAGGTTCTCGGCGGCCTCCTTCTCGCCGAGCGCGTGAGTGACGCGGGCCCGCCGGTCCCGCTCGGCCTCGGCCTGGCGCGCCATGGCGCGCCGCATCGCCTCGGGCAGGGCCACGTCGCGCACCTCGACGAGAGACACCTTGACACCCCAGGGGTTGGTCACCTCGTCGATGACCTGCTGGAGCTGCTGGTTGATCTCGTCGCGTTTCATCAGCAGGTCGTCGAGGCTGCGCTGGCCCAGGATGCTGCGCAGGGTGGTCTGGGAGATCTTGGAGGTCGCCACCCGGTAGTTCTCGATCGCGATGACCGACCGGACCGGGTCGACGACCCGGAAGTAGGTCACGGCGTCGACGCGCACCGTCACGTTGTCGGAGGTGATCACGTCCTGCGGCGGGACGTCGGCGGTCTGGATCCGCAGGGTGACCTTCACCATGCGGTCGACCACCGGGATGATGAAAAACAGGCCGGGGCCCTTGGCGCCGCCGAGCACCCGTCCGAGGCGGAAGATCACGCCGCGCTCGTACTCCGGCACCACCTTGATCGCGGCGGCGAGGATGGCGACGAGCACGAGCACGGCGATGGCGATGCCCAGCAGCATGGTCATGGCATGCCCCCTTCCTGGGGGTGTAGGGGTTCGACGACGAGGGTCAGCCCGCGCAGCTCGACCACCCGGGCCGGGCCGCCCTCGCGAAGCGGCTCGGTGTCACTGGCGATGCTCCACCACTCGCCCTCGACGAAGGCTCGGCCGGCCTGGCCCGAGGCCTGCCGCACGGTCACCGCCTGGCCGATCAGGGTCTCGCTGCCGTACAGCACGGCGGGACGCCGGGCACGGAGCACCAGCCGCCCGGCGAGAACGGCGAGCACGGCCATCAGAACGGCGGTGGGCAGCGCTACACCGAGGTCGACCGCCACCCCCTGCGCCTCGTCGAAGAGGAACAGCGCGGCGAGGACCAGCGCACCGGCCCCGCCGAAGGCAAAGGCGCCCATGCCGGGGGCGAACAGCTCGGCCACGAACAGCGCACCGGCCAGCAGCAGCAGGATGACCCCCACGATGTTCACCGGGAGCACGGCCAGGGAGAACAGGCCGAGTACGAGACTCACGGCGCCGGTGATGCCGGCGATGCCGACACCCGGTGTCGCCAGCTCGTAGATGAGCCCGAGCACGCCGAGGGTCATGAGGAGGTAGGACAGATTCGGGTTCGCCAGCCACTGCAGCACCTGCCGGAAGGCGCCGAACTCGAAGCGCCGCACCTCCGCGCCAGCCGTGTCCAGGGTGGTTGCCCGACCCTCGCCGACGGTCGCCGCGGCGCCGTCTCCGGCGCGCAGCGCCGCTGCGAGGGAGGACGCCTGCGCCTCGACGATGCCGACCTCGAGCGCCCGCTGCACGCCGAACGACCTGCCCTTGCGCACCATGGCGACCGCGGCGTCGGCGTCGCGGTCCCGCAGCCGGGCCAGCGAGTCGGCCTGGGCGGCGGCGTCGTTGACGACCTTCCTCGAGAGGTCGGCACCCCCCAGACCCACCGGCGTGGCCGCGCCGATGTTGGTGCCCGGGGCCATGGCCGCGTAGTGCGAGGCCAGCGTGATCATCGCGCCCGCGGAGGCCGCCCGCGCGCCCTCGGGCGTGACGTAGACGATCACGGGTACCCGGCTGGCGAGGATGTCCTGGATGATCTCGCGCATGGACGTCGCGAGCCCGCCCGGGGTGTCCATCTCGATGACGTAGGCGTCGAAGCCGCCCTCCTCGGCGCGGCTGAGACCCTCGGCGACGTAGTCCGCGACCACCGGGGTGATCTCGGTCGCGACCCGGCTGACGAGCACTCGCGGAGGCTCGGAGGCCTCGGGGGACAGTCCCGCGGCGTCCGCGGGCACCCCGAGCAGGACGGCGAGGACGCCCAGCCCGAGCAGGAGGTCGCACGCCGCCACGCGCACGCTCCGGAACACGCTGGTCACATCCGATCACTACCTGCTGCGGGGCGGGCAGGCAAGGGTTTTCCCGGCATGACTGGGCGGGGCGTCCCCAGATCGCCCCGCCCAGGTGCCCGGCGCGCCGGGCGTCACGTCGACGCGGGCGTCATGCCGGGCGGTCAGCCGTCATACCTGAGGTCGCCCCGTCAGTAGACGCTGACGCCGAAGGCGTTGAGTGCCTCCTGTACGGGCTGGAAGAACGTCTGGGCGCCGGGGCAGGCCAGGTTGCCGCCCGAGGTCAGGCCGATCGCCTTGGTGCCGTTGAACCAGGAGCCGCCGCTGTCGCCTGGGCTGGCGCACGCGTTGCTCTGGTCCAGGCCGGAGACGATGTCGCCGCCGCCGTAGTTGACGGTGACGTTCTTGGCGACCACCGAGCCGCACGTCAGCCCGGTGGTACTGCCGCTCTTGCAGATCGACTGGCCGAGGACGGAGTTTCCGGAGAAGGTGATGTCCTGGAAGCTGTTGTTCCACAGGTACACGTTGCCCGGCTGGGAGATGCCGCCGTCGTTACGGATCCGGCCGTAGTCGTTGCCGGGGAAGCTGGAGTTCACCGTCGGGCCGATGAACGCGTTCTGGAAGTTGAACCAGGTCGGGAAGCCCTCCGTGCAGTGGCCCGCGGTGAGCATGAAGCCGCCCGTCACGTTGAAGCCCAGCGAGCAGCGCGACCCGCTCCCGGTGAAGATGGGGTAACCCCCGCTGTCGTAGCTGCGGAACCGGTCGGAGGTCCACTCCACGCGCACGGCGTCGCGGTGCTGGCGGGCGACGGCGAGCAGTTCCGCTGCCTCGGCCGAGGAGACGCCCTTCCCGAGGGTCAGAACGACCTGGTTGGCTGCGGTGTCGGTGCCCCACGACGTGTTGGGGACACCGGTGTGGCTGTTCATCTCAGTCGTGATCGCGCCGAGCTCGGCCGTGCTGTGGTCGACGACCCGAGTCCTCGCGCCGGCGGTCCTTACGGTTTCGGCGGCCTCGGCGTTCACGACGTTGACCATCAGGTCGCCGGTCGCGGAGTCGAAGTAGGCCCCGGCGGCGTTCTGGCCGAGCCGGTCGACGAGCCGGCCGGCAAGCGCGGCCTGCGCGCCCTGCGCCTCGATGCGACGCTCCGCCGCGGCAACCCCGATGCCTGCGTCGGATGTCAGCGCCTTCGTTGCGGCGGACTTGGCGGAGGCCGCGTATCCGGTGGTGTCGCTGCTCGCGACGGCGGCACCGGCCTGCGGCACGGCGAGGCCGAGTCCGGCCACGGCTGCCCCGACGGCCGCGACTAAGCGGACTCTGGGCAGCCGCCCCGAGTGACGAGAGGACATGAACACCTCCTGTGCTCAGGAGCGCGCCGGTCGGCGCGCTCCTCATCCGACGTGGACGGGCGTTGTCCCGCCCACGTACTGCGCTCCCGGCCTGGGGTAGGGCTGACAGGCCGGGAGCGGCGAACGGCGGCCACGTGGTGCGGGCCTCAGGAAGGAGTGACGCTCCTGTGTTCGCTGAGCGCAGAATCTATGGAGAGAAACGGATATAAGTCAATAGATCGAACATTTCTTGAGATAGACAACTTATTTCGTTTTGGTAGAGATCGTGCCTCACGGCGGCCAGCGGGCTCATCGGCCGTCCTCGGTGTCCGCGTAGATCCGGCCCGGCCACCACAAGGCGCGCCCCAGATCGAGACCCAGGGCTGGCACGAGCACCGAGCGGACGACGAAGGTATCGAGCAGGACTCCGAAGGCGACGGCGACGCCCATCTCGATCAGCGCGACCAGGGGAGGCACCGTGAGCACCGAGAACGTGGCCGCGAGCACCACACCCGCCGACGTGATGACGCCTCCGGTGACGGCGAGGCCGGCCAGCAGGCCGCCGCGGGTGCCCAGCCGTACGGACTCCTCGCGCACCCGGCTCATGAGGAAGATGTTGTAGTCGATCCCGAGGGCGACCAGGAAGATGAACGCGTACAGCGGGAACGTCGAGTCGGCACCGCCGAAGCCGAGCAGATAGCTGAAGATCAGCGCGCTGACCCCCAGGGCCGCGGCGAAGGAGAGCACGACGGTCGCCACCAGCATGACCGGGGCGACCAGGCTGCGCAGCAGCACGATCAGGACGGCCAACACCACGACCAGCACCAGCGGGATGATGACCCGCCAGTCCCGCTGCGCCGCCCGCTGCACGTCCAGGTTGATGGCGGTGCTGCCGCCGACCTCCGCGTGCGCCCCCGGCACCGCGTGCGCCCGGTCACGGACCCGCTCCACGGTGTCGTAGGCGGCCGCGCTGTCCGGCTGGTCCGCGAGCGCGGCCTCGACACGTACGAGC
>JBOHCZ010000415.1:0-6849 GCA_050699195.1 Streptomycetales bacterium | reverse complement strand
ACCACAACCCGCACACGCCCACCTCGTGTGCCCACGGTTTCGGGCAGCTCCGCGGGCACGCGCGCCTGTGACCAGCGGGAACGCGCCCGACAGGGCCCCCATGTGCCCATCAACTGAGGAACTCGGGCGCACGTGAGCAAGCTCCGGGTGGTCGTCGATGAACTTGGCGAAGCGCGCCGAGCGGAACGGGCCGCCGTTGTCGGTGACCAGCGTGACCGGACGGATCTCGCCGGTGGCCTCATCGATCAACTGCTCGGTCAGCGGGCACTGCGCGAGTCGCTCAGCCTCGACACACCATGTTCGGGCCGGTCGGCGGCACGAGGAACGCCGCGCGACGGGCGGCGGCGAGCTGGCGGCGCTCGCGCTGGTAGGTGGTGCTCGGCAGGACGGTTCATGCGGTCGTAGATGGCCGCGAAGATCCACTCTCGGCGCGGCTGCTGCGTGACAGCCATACCCGTCCCTTTCATGTCGTCTGGTCCTGGCCCGGTGAGGTCCAGGAGTATCTTCGTGCTCCGGACAGGGACGTGGCGCGGTATCCGAGGTCTTCGATCGCGCTGACCACGTCGTCCGGGCTGTTTCGGCTGGTATCGAGCCCGACGGTGCTGAGTTGGTGTTTGGTCGTGGTCTGGGTGTGGTGCACGCCGGGGAGGTCCTCCAGGGCGTCGTCGATGAGCATCGCGCAGCTGGCGCAGTGCATGCCCTCGATGCGGAAGCTGTATGTGGTCGTGGGCATGGGTGGTTCTCCTGGCTCAGACGACGGTGATGACCCCGGTGTACATGCCCATGGCGCACACGTAGTGGAGTGGGCCGGCCTGCAGGGGCCCCAGGTTGATGCGGGTCTCCCCCGTTGTCGGCAGGACCCTTTGGAGGTTGCGGTCGGGGATGGTGAAGGCCCGGATACAGCCTTGGGCGCCGTCCGAGCGCACCACGAGGGTGGTGGGCACTCCGGAACGAGCCTGGATGTTGGCCGGGCGGTAGGAGCCGGTACGCGCGGTGATGACCACCTCCTGGTGTCCGTCGGTGACGGAGGCGGCCGAGCCGTCGGGAGGTGGTTGCGGGGTGCCCGCAGTGGGGGCGAACCGGCTTGCCGCCAGCGGCGATCCGGCGAGTTCCAGACCACCGTTGAGGGTGTAGAACCCCATCCCCAACACCACCAGCCCGGTGGCCATGGCGAGCCGGCCCCGCCACGCGGTGGCTGCCTTGCGGGCCACGTACCCCAGTACGGCGAACAGCGGGCCGGTACCGATCACGAACACCGCCATCGTGGCCGCGCCTGCCAGTGCGGACCCGGAGGTCAACGCCAGCGCCTCCACCGACAGCGTTACCCCGCACGGGACCAGCACCGTTGCCATGCCGAGCAGCGCTGGTGCCAGCGCGGCCTGGGAGCGGGCCCGGTTGCGGACGATCTTCATCCAGGACGGCGGCGGGGCGATGACGATGCCACGGAACCCAGGCACGCCGATCTGGGCAAGACCGAAGACGATGATCAGTACGCCCGCGCCGATCTGTAGCCAGGTGCGCGCCCCGACGGAGACCTCCGCCGCCCCGCCGACGGCACCCAGCAGCGCACCGAGCAGGGTGTGGGAGACGAGCTTGCCGGCCAGGAACCCGCCGACTGGGGCGAGGTCGTCGCCGAGCTGCGCGCGCCAGTCTGGTCGCTGCGCCGTTTCCGCCGAACGCCTCCCGCCGGTGCGGGTGCGGGCTCCGGCGGCACGGCGGGTACGACCCTTGACGCGACCGGCTGATGCGGCGGGTTGGGCGGTCGCGGCGCGTTGCCGGGTGAGCAGTCCGGTGAGCAGGCCGCCCTGCACGGCGGCGCAGGACACCCCACCCGCGAACAGACCGGTGACCAACACAGCGGTGAGATTCACCAAAATCCTCCTACGGGGAAACGGGAGAGGGTGCCGAAGCACCCTCCAGTCAGCCGGAACGCCATCGACGCCGACATGGCCAGCCGAAACGCGGTAGCGCGCGGGCGTGGCGTGGGCAGGGTCCCGCTACGTAGGCACCAGGCAGAGGTCCGCCAGACTCGGTGCACGTGGCTGGACAGGGAGGGTGCAGGGCGCCACGACCACCTCGTGGCCGCGTTTCAGTCCCGCCGGTCATGCCTGCGGCCCGGGCGTGGCGCGGAAGCGGCGCAGGTGCAGGCTGTTGGACACCACGAACACGCTCGACAACGCCATCGCCGCTCCGGCGATCAGGGGGTTGAGCAGCCCGAGGGCGGCCAGCGGCAGGGCGGCGACGTTGTAGGCGAACGCCCAGAACAGGTTGCCTTTGATGGTGCGCAGGGTGCGGCGGGCCAGGCGGATCGCGTCGACGGCGGCGTGGGGGTCGCCGCGGACCAGGGTGAGATCCGACGCCTCGATGGCGACGTCGGTTCCGGTGCCCATGGCCAGGCCGAGGTCGGCCTGGGCTAGCGCGGCGGCGTCGTTGACCCCGTCGCCGACCATCGCCACGATCCGGCCGTCGCCCTGCAGGTTTTTGATGACGTCGACCTTGTCGGCGGGCAGGACCTCGGCGACCACCTCGTCGATGCCGAGCGCGGCGGCCACGGCGCGGGCAGCCGTGTCGTTGTCGCCGGTCAGCAGCACCGGCCGCAGCCCGAGCGCCCGCAGGCCCCGGATCGCCGCGGCCGAGGTGGGCTTGATGGTGTCGGCGACCACGAGCACGGCCCGAGCCGTGCCGTCCCAGGCGAGGACAACGGCGGTGCGGCCCTGGGACTCTGCCCGCTTCTTGGCGACCTGCAGGTCCTCGGGCAGATCGATGCCTCGCTGCTCCAGCAGCAAGGCGCGCCCCGCCAGCACCGCGTGTCCCTCCACCACGCCCGCCACGCCGAGGCCTTCGAGGTTGGTGAAGTCCTCGACGGCAGGCAGTTTCCCCACGCGCGCCTGGGCGCTGGCGGCGATGGCCCTGGCGATGGGGTGCTCGGAGGCGTGCTCGAGGGCGCCTGCCCACCGCAGCGCCTCGACCTCGTCCACGCCCTGGGTGGGGTGCACCCTGTGCAGGCTCATCCTGCCGGTGGTGATGGTGCCGGTCTTGTCCAGCACCACCGTGTCGATACGTCGGGTGGACTCCAGCACCTCCGGCCCCTTGATCAAAATCCCCAGCTGCGCACCCCGGCCGGTACCCACCAGCAACGCGGTCGGGGTGGCCAGGCCCAGCCCGCACGGGCAGGCGATGATCAGCACCGCGACCGCCGCGCTGAACGCCGCCGCCGAACCAGCACCGGCACCCAACCAGAACCCCAACGTTCCCACCGCGAACGCGATCACGACCGGCACGAACACCGCCGAGACCCGGTCGGCCAGCCGCGCGATCTCAGCCTTACCGCTCTGCGCCTCCTCGACCAGCTTCGACATCTGCGCCAGCTGCGTATCCGAACCGACCCTGCTCGCGCGCACCACCAGCCGGCCGCCCGCGTTCACCGTGGCGCCGACCACGGCGTCGCCCGGGCCGACCTCCACCGGCACCGACTCCCCGGTGAGCATGCTCGCGTCAACCGCCGAGCTGCCCTCCTCGACCACCCCGTCGGTGGCGATCTTCTCCCCGGGGCGCACCACGAACCGATCACTTACGGCGAGCTCCTCGACTGGGATGCGTTCCTCGCGGACGCCGCGCAGCACCGCGACGTCCTTGGCGCCCAACTCCAGCAGCGCCCGCAGCGCCGCCCCGGCGCGGCGCTGGGAGCGGGCCTCGAAAAACCGTCCCGCCAGGATGGCCGCGGTCAAACCGGTGGCCACCTCCAGGTAGATGCTCTGGCTGGCCATACCGGGCTCCACGGTCAACGAGAAGCCGTGACGCAGGCCCGGCGTGCCCGCCTCGCCGAGGAACAACGCATACAGCGACCAGCCGAACGCCGCGGCCACCCCGAGCGAGATCAACGTGTCCATCGTGGCGGCGCCGTGCCGGGCGTTGGTCCACGCCGCGCGGTGGAACGGCCACGCACCCCACACCACCACCGGGGCCGCCAACATCAGCGAGGCCCACTGCCAGTTGGTGAACTGCAACGGCGGCACCATTGCCAGCACGATCACCGGAACCGCCAGCACGATCGAAACCAGCATCCGCTGCCGCAGTGCGCGGGTGTGCTCGTCGTAGGGCTCCGCACCATCCGGCTCCTCCGGTCGGGGTGGGCCTAGCCAGCCGGGCGGTGTAGCCGGCGTCCTCGACCACCTTCACCACATCCGCTGCGGACACCTCGACGGAGAAGGCGATACTGGCCTTCTCGGTGGCGAAGTTGACCGTGGCCGCCACACCGTCGAGCTTGTTCAGCTTGCGTTCGATCCGCGCCGCGCACGAAGCGCAGGTCATCCCGCCGATCGACAACTCAACCCGTTGGACGTCGGGCGTCGGCTGCCCCTCGTAGCGCACCGTGGAACTCATCGTTGCCCCCTTCCCTGCTCGTGCTGGTGGTGACAGCGACGATGACCACCGCCCCGCCCCTCGTCGTGGGCGGCGCCCTTCCTCACCCCGGCTCCGTGTCCACCGCGCCCGGCCTGGTGGCCGCCAGCCTCCTCGCAGTCGCCGGACTCACCTCGCTGCCCGGTACGTTCGTTGGCAACCGGCTCCGATGGCGTGTCTCGCCGGCCCGCCGGTACGGCGGTCGGAGCACTCGGGGAGGCTGCGGGCATCCCCGCCAGGGGCGCTGACGTGGTCACAATGGGCGCCCCGGCCCCAGCGGGCGTATCGAGGCTGCCCGGCGACGGCGGCTGTCCCAGCCGCGCGGCCGGACCGTTCGGTCCCGGCGGGTCCGGTGGGGGCGGTTGCGGCGCCACCGCGGTCAGCGCCACCCTCATCAGCGCCACCGCGATCGCCGGCCTGGGCGGGGTGGCGCGCGGCGGTGTCGGTGGGCGGGTCCGCAGGCAACGGCCCGAAAGCGCCACCGGCAGTCCACGTGCCCGCGAACGCCACGGCGAGTGACAAGCCGTAGACGGACAGCCTGGCGGTATTCACCCGACCAGCTCGAAGCCGGCCTCGGTGACAGCGGCCCGCACCGTCTCGGTCGGCACCACGCCCTCGCTGGTCACCACAACCCGGCCGGAGGCGACATCGACCTCGATCTGGCGTACGCCGGCGATGGACGTCAGCTCCTCGGTGACCGAATCGGCGCAGTGACCACAGGTCATTCCCCTGACGGTGTAGGTGAACTGGCTCATGTCCTATCCCTCCGGATCGGTTCGTGCGCGGGTCGGGGATTCAGGCACTCTGCCCGCCCACGCCCTACAGGGCTACCGAGCATGATGGCGCCGACGGGTACGGGATCCCCGAAACCGAACCCGCTAGCGCCGGCGTGCCCCGAGGTCGAGCGCATCCGCGGTCACCGGCTCTACTGGCGCTCATGGGCGGGGCGTGCCTGATGTTGGGCCGTGAGGGCGTTGATCTCCGCCCGCAGCCGCACGATCTCGGCGTCCCTCCCGTGCGGGGCATGGGAGGCGTCGCTGTTGCCTCGCGTACCGCTTCGCATGCCGCGCACGGCCAGAACCCTTGCGTCGTAACACTTCATGCGGTTCTCCCCCAACCGATGACCTGTCTACTACAGAGCTTAGTACATCGCTCTGCCATCCGTGATCTCACCCGGGACCGTCGGTACCGGTGTCGTCTACGATGGCGGCTAGGAGTAAAGAGCCCGTCGGCGGGCGACGCCGGCCGGTCACCGTCAGGGAGGCGCTGGCGTGCGTCCGTTCGGAGAGTTGGAAGCCGTGATCATGGACCGGGTTTGGTCCAGGACACAGCCGGTGACGGTGCGGGAGGTGCGCGAGGATCTGCTGCGTGAGCGGCAGCTCGCCTACACCACGGTGATGAGCGTGATGGACAACCTGCATCGCAAGGGCGTCCTCTCGCGGGAGCGTGACGGTCGGGCGTACCGCTACTGGGCGGTGCGCACGCGCGAGGGACACAGCGCGCAGCTGATGCGGGAGGCCCTGGACGCCAGCGGAGATCGTGCTGCCGCGCTGGTGCGCTTCTTCGAGCAGATGGATCCCAAGGAGGTCATCCAGCTGCGCGCGGCGTTGGATGCGGCCCGGCGGAAGGGCTCGTAGCGGTGGTGGCGCCGCTGGTGCTGTTCGGCTACGCGCTGCTGCTGGGCACGGTTGCTGCTGTGGCGCTGCGCCGCGCGCAGTGGCCGGACCGGGCCCCCTGGTTGGGCATCGCGGCATGGCAGGCGGTGTCGGCCTCGGCCGTGCTGGCCGTGGTGCTCGGTGGGGCGACGCTGGTGGTTCCCGCGGTGGGGTTCACGACCGATGTGGCCGCCCTTTTCGAGGCGTGCCAGATGGCGCTGCGCGCCCAGTACGCCACACCCGGCGGGGTTGTGGTGAGCGGGCTCGGCGCCGGAGTGGCTGTCGGAGTGGGGGCCCGGGGCATCTGGTGTGTCACGGCCGCGCTGGTGACGGCGGGCCGGCAGCGGCGGCGGCAACGCGACATGCTCGCCCTCATCGCCCGTCGTGACGAGGCGCTGGACGCCGTGATCGTCGACCACGACCTCCCGGTGGTCTACTGCCTCCCCGGACGCGGCCGGCAGATCGTACTCACCAGCGCAGCCCTGGCCAGCCTGGATGCCGAGCAACTCCAGGCCGTCCTCGCGCACGAGCGCGCGCACCTGCGGGGACGTCACCACCTGGTCCTCGCCGCGGCTGCCGGCCTACAACGCGCATTCCCCTGGGTCCCGCTGTTTCGGCACGCCCTGGAGCAGATCACCCGGCTCGTGGAGATGCTCGCCGACGACGCCGCGGCCCATCGCTGTCAGCGCCACACTGTTGCGGCGGCCCTCGTCACCCTCGCCGAAGGTTCCGCTCCGGCGGCGGCCCTCGCCGCCGGCGGGCCGACCGCGCTCGCTCGGGTACGGCGCCTGCT
>JBOHCZ010000414.1:0-7552 GCA_050699195.1 Streptomycetales bacterium | reverse complement strand
CGCCCCGGCGCGGCCGTCACGGTGGTCGTCGCGGCGGCGGGGTACCCCGGGCAGCCCCGCACGGGCGACCGGGTCCTCGGGCTCGACGAAGCCGAGGCGATCGAGGGTGTGGCCGTCCTGCACGCCGGAACGCGCCTGGACGATCGGAACCGCGTCGTCAGCTCCGGCGGGCGGGTGCTCTCCGTGACGGCCACGGGCCCGACCCTTTCGGATGCTCGCGCCCGGGCTTACGCGGGCGTCGACCGCATCCGGCTCGAGGGATCCCAGCACCGTCGCGACATCGCGCTCGCCGCCGTGGAGGACCGCGTCACCGTCCCGGGCTGAGGCGCGGTCATCCGTAGCCGTCCTAGGTAGGGGAGAATCGCTGCGTGATCGAGCGGTACACGTTGCCCGAGATGGGCCGGGTCTGGAGCGAGGCCCACAAGTACGAGCTATGGAGCCGGATCGAGCTTCTCGTGCTGGCAGCCCATGCTGCGGAGGGCACCGTGCCCGGGTGGTGCGTGGAGCCCGTGCGCGAGACCCCGCCGCCCACGCCCGAGCGGGTGGCAGAGGTCGAGGAGGTGACCCAGCACGACGTCATCGCCTTCCTCACCGCGTGGGCCGACCGCACGACGCCTCGCGAGGCGGCGGCCTACGTGCACTTCGGCATGACCTCGTCGGACCTGCTCGACACCGGGCTCGCGCTGCAGCTCGTCGAGGCCACCGACATCCTGATCGGCAGGGCCGACCGGCTCGTGGCGGCCCTGCGGGACCACGCCCTCGAGCACCGCGACACCCTGCGGGTGGGCCGCACGCACGGCATCCACGCCGAGCCCGCCCTGTGGGGCCACCGGGTGGCCGACTTCGCGTTCGCGATGGCCCGCAGCCGCGACCGGCTGCGTACCGCCCGCGACGCCGTCGGCGTCATGGCGATCTCCGGCGCGGTGGGTACGTACGCCAACATCGACCGCTCGGTCGAGGCCTACGTCGCCGATCGGCTGGGGCTGCGCCCCGCAGCGGTGTCGACGCAGGTGGTGATGCGCGACGGCATCGCCGAGTGGGTGAGCGCCCTCGCCATCACCGCCAGCGTGTGCGAGGCGGTCGCCCTGGAGATCCGGCACGGCCAGCGCACCGAGGTGCGGGAGCTGTGGGAGCCGTTCGGGCGCGGCCAGAAGGGCTCCTCGGCGATGCCGCACAAGAAGAACCCGATCCTCGCCGAGCGGGTCTGCGGCATCGCCCGCGTGGTGCGCGCCCAGATCGTGCCCGTGATGGAGGGCATCGCGCTGTGGCACGAGCGCGACATCTCACATTCGTCGGTCGAGCGCATCGCGCTGCCCGACGCGTCGATCGGCCTGGACTACCTGTTGCACCTCTCGCATCGGCTGGTCGCCGGACTGGTCGTCGACCCGGCGCGGATGCGGGAGAACCTCGATACCACCCGCGGCCTCGTCTACACCTCGGCCGTGCTGCTGGTGCTCGTCGACAGCGGTATGTCCCGCGAGGACGCCTACGCCCTGACGCAGGCCGCCGCCATGGTTACCTGGCAGACCGGAACGCCGTTCCGTGAGACGCTGCGGGTCGAGCTGGATGGTGCGGGCAAGGACGTCGACCAGAGCCGCCTCGACGAGGCGTGCCAGCCCGAGCGGTACGTCGAGCGCCTTGCCCCGGTCTTCGAGCGATTGGAGGGACTCACGTGAAGCGCATGATCGGCAAGTGGCTCGTCCGGACCGCCGTGGTCTGGGTCGCGGGCAAGGCAATGCGGTACTACCAGGACAGGCAGGCGGAGCGGGAGCGGTACGGCGCCCCCGGTCACGGCTCGCCCCCCGCCGGCCCCGGGGGCGACCGGCCCCCGGAGCGACCCCAGGAGCGGCCCCCCGAGCGGCCATCCACGCGGCCGCCGGCATAACCCCTTCGCCCCGGCCTGACCTCGACGCGAGCCTCCCGGCGAGATGAGTGACCCGAGATGAGTGACTTCCGTGGCCTCACCCACGTGCGGTCGGGCAAGGTACGGGAGCTCTACGCGGTCGGCGAGGATCGGCTGCTCCTGGTCGCCACCGACCGCATCTCGGCCTACGACTGGGTGCTCGCCACGCCCGTCCCGGACAAGGGGCGCATCCTCACCCAGCTGTCGCTGTGGTGGTTCGGGCAGCTGACCGACCTGGTGCCGAACCACGTCCTGACCGCCGACGTCGCGGACTATCCCGCCGAGCTGCTCCCGCTTGCCAGCGAACTGCGCGGGCGGTCGATGCTGTGCCGGCGGCTCGACATGGTGCCGGTCGAGTGTGTGGCGCGTGGCTACCTGGCCGGTTCGGGTTTCGCCGAGTACCTCGCGCACGGCGCGGTGTGCGGGATCCCCCTCCCGGAGGGGCTGCGGGAGGGCTCCCGGCTGCCCGCGCCGATCTTCACGCCGGCGACCAAGGCGCCCGAGGGCGGGCACGACGAGAACATCACCTACCGGGAGACCGCCGACCGTGTCGGGCCGGAGCCGGCGGCCGAGCTGCGGCGGCTGACCCTCGAGGTCTACGGGCGGGCGCACGCTGTCGCGCTGTCGCGCGGACTGGTGCTGGCCGACACGAAGCTGGAGTTCGGCCGGGACCCGGCCGGCCGCCTGGTGCTCGCCGACGAGGTGCTCACGCCCGACTCGTCGCGTTTCTGGCCCGCGGATACCTGGGAGCCGGGGCACGCGCAGCGGTCGTTCGACAAGCAGGACGTCCGGGACTGGCTGGTCTCGGCGGAGTCAGGGTGGGACCGCGCATCCGGGCAGCCGCCCCCGCCGCTCCCCGGCGCGGTCGTGGAGCGCACCCGCGCGAAGTACCTGGAGGCCTACCAGCGCCTCACCGGGGGATCCTGAACCTCTGACGAGCCCCTCCACGTCACCGCCCTACCCACCGTCCCACCACTGCCCCTCCACCGCCCCCACAGTGTTGATCACGGGGGATTTGATGACTCCGGCCCTCGAAAGTCGTCACTTTGCCCATGATCAACAGGCTGGCTGGGACTGCTGGGTACGCAACATGGCGTTGCGCACCGCGGCGACCACCCGGTGCGGCTCACGGTAGACCTGTGCGGCGGTGAATCGCAGCACGAGGTACCCGTGCTCGGCGAGCAGATCGCCGCGCCTGAGGTCGTTGGCGAACTGCCGCCGGTCGGTGCGGTGATGATCGCCCTCGTACTCGACGACGACCCGAGCGTCCCGGTACAGCAGGTCCACGCGGGCGATCCAGTGTCCCCAGTCGTCACGGACGTCCGCGTTGACCTCGGGTGGTGGCAGCCCGCCGGCGGCTAGGACGAGGCGCAGCCGAGTCTCCATCGGCGACTCTGCTCCGGGGTGGAGTAGGAGGATGGCGCGCCTGGCGCGCCGGACACCCCGCCGCCGCGTGGCGTACTGGACCGCGCCGAGCAGGTCCTGCCGGGACGCCAGTCCGCTGTGGAGCATGGCATCGCCGAGTACCACCAGGTCGGGTGTGGGAGGGTCGCCGCCAGATCGAGGAAGGTGCGGCCCGGTGCCGTGAGCCTCAGGCCTCGCCGCGAGCGGAGCTGCCCGGGCGGCACGGATGACACGTGCACTCGCATGCCGGACCTGCGGGGCACCGTGCGGCTCGCAGGCACGGTGGGTGAAGATCGCGGCCGGCGGCAGGACCAGCCGCGTGGCCTCACAACGTAACTCGAGGGTGTCCGGAAGCGCGGCCGCGACGTACACGTCGTGGAACAGGCGCCGGAAACGCCTTCCGCGCAGCTGACTGTGCGTCACCCCGAGGGCGTGTGCGTCCGCGAGGCGGAACGGCCGGGTGAGCAGGGCAGCGGGAATCCCCCGTGGTGCAGCCATACCGAGAGGGTCGACGATGTCACCGACAGACCCCCCCGCCGCGTTGATCATGGGCAATGTGCTGGTCCCCGGTGCCCCACAGTCGTCAATTCGCCCATGATCAACGCTAGCCGTCAGGAGCGGTGGGGGCTGCCGAGATGCAGGCGGAAGACGGGCAGCCGCCGCGAGGTCTGTCGGGCGTATCCCGCGTACCCGCGCCAGGACTTCGTCAGCTCCCCGTACAGCCGGATGCGCTCGGCCTCGTCAGTGACCTCCTCGGCGCGCGCCGCGTAGGAGGTCCCGTTGACCTCGAGATCGGCCTCGGGGCGGGCGCGCAGGTTGAACACCCAGCCGGGTGAGACGCTCCGCCCGCCGTTGGAGCCGGTCACGACGAAGGGGGCGTCGGGGTCCGACCCGTCGCGGACCGCCAGCAGCGGGGTGGAGCGCCGCTCGCCGGACTTGCGCCCGGTGGTGGACAGCCACACGATCTGGCCCACTCCGGGGATACGGTCGCCGAGCCGGCCGCCGGAGAGCCGGCGGAGCATGGTGTGCGACGTGGTCAGCGCGATGACCGCCGCCCGCATCGCGGGGTCGTACACGCGTGGGTTCATGGGGGACTTCATGGGAAACATTGTGGGGGATGCTGTGCAGGCGCTGTGGGCCTCGCTGCCGCGATGCCGCCGCCGGGTAGTCTTGACGTGCCGCCCTCAGCCGTCATTTCCAGTCGGGAGCGCCCGTGGCGCGCATCGTCGTCGACGTCATGCTCAAGCCGGAGATCCTCGATCCACAGGGCCAGGCGATCCAGGCCGCCCTGCCGCGGTTGGGCTACGGGGGTGTGGCCGCGGTGCGCCAGGGCAAGCGGTTCGAGATCGACCTCGACGGCCCGGCCGACGAGGCGACGCTGGCCCGGGTGCGTGAGATGGCCGGGAGGCTGCTTGCGAACCCGGTCATCGAGGACTTCACGGTCCGCGTCGAGGAGCCGGGCGAGGGCCGCGTGCTTGACCCGGCCCAAGGGGCCCTCGAGGACGCCGAGCGCACCCGATGAGCCCGCGGGTCGGGGTCGTCACCTTCCCGGGCTCCCTCGACGACGGGGATGTGCGGCGGGCGTTGCGGCTGGCCGGGGCCGAACCCGTCGCGCTCTGGCACCGCGAGCGTGACCTGCGCGGGGTCGAGGCCGTGGTGCTCCCGGGCGGCTTCTCCTACGGCGACTACCTGCGCTGCGGCGCGATCGCCCGGTTCGCGCCCGTGATGGACGCGGTTGCCGAGGGCGCGGGGCGGGGGCTGCCGGTGCTCGGCATCTGCAACGGCTTCCAGATCCTCTGCGAGTCCCACCTGCTGCCCGGGGCACTGATGCGCAACCGCGAACTGCACTTCGTCTGCCGCGACCAGCGGCTGCGCATCGAGACCGCCGCCACCGCCTGGACCGGCGGCTACGGCCCGGGCCAGGAGGTCACCGTTCCGGTCAAGAACGGCGAAGGGTGCT
Source organism: Streptomycetales bacterium (assembly GCA_050699195.1). Classification (GTDB taxonomy): domain Bacteria; phylum Actinomycetota; class Actinomycetes; order JBOHCZ01; family JBOHCZ01; genus JBOHCZ01. Next base: position 2,285 of record JBOHCZ010000414.1, on the reverse strand, counting down.
ACGTCGCGGACGCCGGGACCCTGGCCCGGCTCGAGGGCGAAGGTCGGGTGGTCGCCCGCTACCTCGAGGTCAATCCCAACGGTTCCCGCAACGACATCGCGGGCCTCACCAACGGGGCCGGGAACGTGGTCGGTCTCATGCCCCATCCCGAACACGCCGTCGACCCCCTGACCGGCCCCTCGGGCGACGGTCTCGGGTTTTTCACCTCGGTCCTGAAGCGGCTGGTCGAGGCGTGACGCTCGACACCGTCCGGCGTGCCTCCGCCACACCGGACGAGGCCCAGCCCTACGCCGAGCTGGGGCTCAAGCACGACGAGTACGCCCGGATCCGCGGCATCCTGGGCCGCCGCCCCACGGCGGCGGAGCTGGCGATGTACTCCGTGATGTGGAGCGAGCACTGCTCGTACAAGAGCAGCAAGGTCCACCTGCGGCGGTTCGCCGAGACGCAGGGCGGGGCGGGCCGCACCGCGCTGCTCGCCGGCATCGGCGAGAACGCCGGCGTCGTCGACATCGGCCGCGGCTTCGCCGTCACGTTCAAGATCGAGTCGCATAACCACCCGTCCTACGTCGAGCCCTACCAGGGCGCGGCCACGGGCGTCGGCGGCATCGTCCGCGACATCCTCACCATGGGGGCCCGCCCGATCGCGGTCCTGGACTCGCTGCGGTTCGGACCGCACGACGCGCCCGACACCCGCAGGGTGCTCCCGGGGGTGGTCGCGGGCATCGGGGGCTACGGCAACTGCCTGGGCCTGCCCAACATCGGCGGCGAGGTCGTCTTCGACGCGGGCTACGCCGGCAACCCGCTCGTGAACGCGCTGTGCGTGGGCGCTCTGCGGCACGGGCCGGGCCGCGGCGGCGTACAGCGCGCGCGGGCCTCCGGGCCGGGCAATCAGGTCGTGCTCTTCGGGGCGCTCACCGGGGGTGACGGCATCGGGGGGGTGTCCGTGCTCGCGTCCGCGACGTTCGCCGACGGCAAGCCGTCCAAGCGCCCCTCCGTACAGGTCGGCGACCCCTTCGCCGAGAAGGTCCTCATCGAGTGCTGCCTCGAGATCTTCGCCGAGGGCCTGGTCGACGGCATCCAGGACCTCGGCGGGGCCGGGCTGTCCTGCGCCGCGACCGAGCTGGCGAGCGCCGGCACGGGCGGGATGCGCATCGCGCTCGACCGGGTTCCGCTGCGCGACCCCACCCTGGCGCCCGAGGAGATCCTGATCAGCGAGTCGCAGGAGCGGATGTGCGCGGTGGTCCCGCCGCACCACGTCGGGCGCTTCCGCGAGATCTGCGCCAAATGGGAGGTGACCGCCACCGTCATCGGCGAGGTCGCCGAGACCACCCCGGAGGAGGCGGCACGGGGCGGCCGGCTCGTCGTCAGATGGCAGGGCGAAACGATCGCCGACCTGCCGCCGCGTACCGTCGCCCACGAGGGCCCGGTGTACGAGCGCCCGTACTACAGGCCGCGCGGCCAGGACACGCTGCAGGCCGACTCACCCGACCGGCTCCCCCGTCCGCGGACCGGCGGGCAGCTGCGCGCGACCGTGCTGCGGCTGGCCGCCAGCCCCAACCTCTGCGACCGGGAGTGGATCACCCGGCAGTACGACCGCTACGTCCGGGGCGACACGGTGCTCGCGATGCCGGAGGACGCGGGCGTGCTGCGGATCGACGAGGAGTCCGGCCTCGGGGTGGCCGTCGCCACGGACGGCAACGGCCGCTACGCCCGTCTCGACCCCTACGCCGGGGCGCAGCTCGCGCTGGCCGAGGCCTACCGGAACGTCGCCGCGACCGGTGCCAGGCCGCTGGCGGTCACCGACTGCCTGAACTTCGGCTCGCCCGAAGATCCCGAGGTGATGTGGCAGTTCGCGGAGGCGACGCGGGGGCTGGCCGACGCCTGCCAGGCGCTCGGCGTGCCCGTGACCGGCGGCAACGTCAGCTTCTACAACCAGACCGGCGCGAGCGCGATCCACCCCACGCCCGTCGTCGGTGTGCTCGGCGTGATCGACGACGTGTCCCGCCGTACGCCGACGGGTTTCGGGGCAGGCGGCGACTCCGATGGTGACGTCCTGCTGCTTCTCGGGGAGACCCGCGCTGAGCTGGGCGGTTCCGAGTGGGCGCACGTGGTGCACGGGCATCTCGGGGGCCAGCCGCCACGCGTCGACCTCGCGCGCGAGCGGGCGCTGGCCGAGGTGCTCGTCGCCGGGTCGCGGGAGGGGCTGCTCGCCGCCGCCCACGACCTGTCCGATGGCGGCCTGGCGCAGGCGCTCGTCGAGGGCTGCCTGCGCGGCGGGCCCGGGG
>JBOHCZ010000413.1:0-9230 GCA_050699195.1 Streptomycetales bacterium | reverse complement strand
GTCGAGCGTCCGGTGTACTACGCGCCGGCCCGCCCGGCCGCACGCCGCCGGCGGGGGCTGCTCGGCCGCCTTGGGCGTTCCTGCCTGAGGTCGCTCGTCTCGATACTCGTGGTCGCGGCCGTTGTCGCCTACCTGGTACAGATGGCCCTGAACTCGACGTGGTTCCAGGATGTGCAGAGCGGGGCGTCGCAGGTGCAGGAGTGGTTCTCCACGGTGTCCCGGTGGCTCGACAGCGTTCCCTAGTTCCCTGGCTCCCAGAGACGCGCTCAGCCGCCGTCCAGTACTTCGACGTGCACGTGGTCGCGGTGCATCAGCACCGGGTCGTCGCTGCGGCCGCCCGCCGGCTGGTACTCCCGCCAGCCACTGGACGACCTGCCCGCAGACCAGATCCGGCCGTCGTAGATCACGTTTTCGATGCGCAGCGCCTCGGCGTGCCCGACCGCCCAGTGCGCGAGTGCCCAACCGTGTTCCTGCTGCCCCGGGCTGACGGGCCGGAAGAAGACGTCGATGGCACGTCCGTCGTAGTGGGCCGAGCCCGCCATGTGGCCGGAGGAGACGCCGCCCGGCGCGAACCCACCGAGTCTGAGCTTGCCGAAGTCGCGTTCCAGCAGCTCGCGTACGGTCATCGCCCGCGGTGTCAGCCCCTGCGGGCCCATGGTCTCGGTGCGGTGGGAGCCGGGCCGGTAGGTGCAGGTCAACGCGGACTCCCGGCGCCCCGTCAGAGCGGAGGACAAGGCTCTGGCATCGCCCTCGTGCTGGGCGTAGGCGCTCGGCGCCGCGCTGCGCTGGACCCGCTGCGCCGCGACGGTCAACGGCAGTTCCGCATAGCCCGACACCTCGATCAGGGCGTCGTAGAACCGCTCGGCGGCATAGACCGGGTCCAGGATCTCCTCGGGGGTACCCCAGCCCTGCGATGGTCGCTGCTGGAACAGTCCGAGCGAGTCGCGGTCACCTTCTGAGAGGTTGCGCAGCTTCGACTCCTGCATCGCGGCCGCGAGGGCGATCGTGACGGCGCGCTCCGGCAACCCGCGGCGGACGGCCACCGCCGCGATGGTGGTGGCATTGGACGCCTGCTCCGGGGTCAGGGTGATCTCACCCGTCGGCGCCCGTACGGCGCACACCTGCGGCGACAGGTACGTGCTGACGAGCCGCACCACCGCGACGGCGAAGAGGGCGATCAGCCCGAGGCAGGCGGCCACGATGAGTAGTGCCCCCCCACGCCCTGTGAGTCTCACGATGACACGGTACGTGGCCCAGCGTGCTGCCGGCGCCGGGGGCGCCGGTGCCCGGCGGGGGCGCGGCCCGGAGGTAGGCTCGACGCCCATGGACCAGCCCATCACCAGCCGCGTGAACCCCGTCATCGACGAGCTGTGGGAGCGCAGGGGCGAGCTCGGCCCGTCCGACGAGGAGGCCCGCAAGCTCATCGTCGAGTCCGTCGACCAGCTCGACGCGGGTGAGGCCCGCGTGGCCTTCGTCGATCCCGGCACGGGCGAGGTCGTGGTCGACGAGCGGGCGAAGCGCGTGATCCTGCTTTCGTTCAAGGTTCTCGAGATGGCCGAGTGGCACGCCGGCGACTTCCGGTTCCACGACCGGCTGCCGCTGAAGACGCGGCTGCCCGGCGTCCGCGTCGTTCCAGGGGCGATCGCCCGCTGGGGTGCCTACCTCGCGCCGGGTGTCGTTCTGATGCCCTCGTTCACCAACATCGGGGGCTATGTCGACGCGGGGACGATGGTCGACACCTGGGCCACCGTCGGATCATGCGCCCAGATCGGCAAGAACGTGCACCTCTCCGGCGGTGTGGGCATCGGGGGCGTCCTGGAGCCTCCACAGGCCGCACCCGTCGTCATCGAGGACGAGGCGCTCGTCGGCAGCCGTTCCATGATCGTCGAGGGGGCGCGGGTCGGGCGGGGGGCCGTGGTGGGGGCCGGGGTCATCCTGTCCGCCTCGATGCCGGTCATCGACGCCGAGACCGGCGAGGAGGTCAGCCGGGGTCACATCCCGGCCTGGAGCGTCGCCGTGAGCGGCACGCGGCCGAAGGACTACGCCGGGGGTACGTTCGGGCTGCCGTGCGTGCTGCTGATCAAGCGGCTGTCCGAGGGGGAGCGCCACGACAAGGCACAGCTCAACGACATCCTGCGCGGGCACGCGGTCTGAGCATGCCCTCCCTCGATCTATTCGTCGGCGGTGCTGAGCTGACCGCCCGGCTCGTCGACATCGCCTCCGTGAGCGGGCAGGAGGGGCCGTTGGCCGACGCGGTCGAGGAGGCCCTGCGCGGCCTCCCGCACCTGGCCGTCGACCGCGACGGCGACGCCGTCGTGGCCCGTACCCGGCTCGGCCGTCCCGAACGGGTCGTGCTGGCCGGCCACCTCGACACGGTGCCGATCGCCGGCAACCTGCCCGCCCGGCGCGAGGGCGACCTGCTGTTCGGATGCGGTGCCTCGGACATGAAGAGCGGCGTCGCCGTGGCGCTGCGCCTCGCGGCGACGCTGCCCGCGCCGAACCGTGACCTCACCTACGTCTTCTACGACTGCGAGGAGGTCGAGGCCGAGCGCAACGGCCTCGGCCGGCTGGCCCGCCACCACCCCCAGTGGCTGGCGGGCGACTTCGCGGTGTTGCTCGAGCCGAGCAACGCGACCGTCGAGGGGGGCTGCCAGGGCAGCATCCGGGTGGCCGTGACGACCGGCGGGCGGCGGGCCCACAGCGCGCGCTCCTGGCTGGGGCAGAACGCCATCCACGCCGCGGCACCGATCCTCGCGTTGCTCGACCGCTACGGGCCGCGCCGGGTGGCCGTCGACGGCCTGGAGTATCGTGAGGGCCTCAACGCGGTCGGGGTCGAGGGCGGGGTCGCCGGCAACGTGATACCGGACCTTTGCACCGTGACCGTCAACTACCGGTTCGCGCCCGACAAGACGGAGGAGGAGGCGTTCGCGCACCTGCGCGAGGTGTTCGCGGGCTACGACGTCGTCATCACCGACTCGGCGCCAGGAGCGCGTCCCGGGCTCGCGCACCCCACCGCGTCGGCGTTCGTGGCGGCGACAGGCGGGCAGCCGCAGCCCAAGTACGGCTGGACGGACGTGTCCCGCTTCGCCGCGCTGGGCGTACCCGCGGTGAACTACGGCCCCGGCGACCCCAACCTCGCCCACACCCGCGAGGAGCACGTCGCCGCCTCGCTGATCACGGAGTGCGAGGAGCGGCTGCACGGCTGGCTCACCGGCTGACCTCCCGCCGTGGCGTACGGTGGTCGTGATGGTCAGCGGCAGTTGACGGCGAAAGGAGCAGCGGTGGCGCGCATCGCCTTCATCCTCGACGACGTGTTCGAGGACTCCGAGTTCCAGGTGCCCTACGACAAGGTCCGGGAGGCCGGGCACGAGGCGGTCGTCGTCGGGTTGCAACCCGGCAAGCAGGTCACCGGCAAGAAGGGCACCGAGGTCACCGTCGATCTCGGCATCGCGCAGGTGACCCCCGGCGAGTTCGACGCGCTCGTGATCCCGGGTGGCTACTCGCCGGACAAACTGCGCGTCGACGCGTCGATGGTCGACCTGACGCGCCGTATCCACGAGGCGAACAAGCCGGTCGCCGCCATCTGCCACGCGGGCTGGATGCTGGTGGAGGCCGACATCGCGCGGGGCAGGACCCTCACCTCGTTCCACTCGATCAAGACCGACCTCGTGAACGCCGGTGCGAGCTGGGTCGACCGGGAAGTCGTCGAGGACGGCAACCTCATCACCTCCCGTACGCCGCGCGACCTGCCGGCGTTCACCACCGCGCTGCTGCGCCAGCTCAAGTAGCACCCAGCCCGAAGCTGGTCGATGCGGCGGTCCCGCCCCGCCGATATGCACATATCGGCGGCAGGGCCGGGGGGATGCGCCGGGAAGGGCGTGCGACCCTCGCTCGGTTCAACGTCTGCGATCCGCACCCTGCCCGTCGTGCTCTCGCCGCGCTGATGAGCGTCCCGATACCCTGCCCGTATGGCGGGAGAGAACCCATACCCGGATCTTTCGATCCACCCGGACCGCCCCACGGAGAAGCAGCGCGGCCCCGTCGTGATGCGCCGCGGCCAGGTGCAGGTCAGCACCACGGACCAGCGGCTGCTCGACGCCCGCGGGCCGACCGACTGGGTGCACATGGACCCCTGGCGGGTGCTGCGTATCCAGTCGGAGTTCGTCGAGGGCTTCGGGATGCTCGCCGAGCTCGGCCCGGGCGTGAGTGTCTTCGGCAGCTCACGGACACGGCGGGACAACCCCGCCTACGCGACCGCCGAGCGGCTGGGGCGTGCGCTCGCCGACGCGGGCTACGCCGTGATCACCGGAGGCGGGCCGGGCATCATGGAGGCCGCGAACAAGGGCGCGTCGCAGGCGGGCGGCGTCTCGGTGGGGCTCGGCATCGAGTTGCCCTTCGAGCAGGGGCTCAACGCGTGGGTCGACATCGGGATCAACTTCCGCTACTTCTTCGTGCGCAAGACGATGTTCGTCAAGTACGCCCAGGGTTTCGTGGTGCTGCCCGGAGGGTTCGGGACCCTGGACGAGCTCTTCGAGGCACTGGTGCTCGTGCAGACGCAGAAGGTCACGTCGTTCCCGGTGGTCCTGATGGGGACCTCGTACTGGCAGGGCCTGTTCGAGTGGGTGCGCGGCACGATGCTCGCCGAGGGCAACATCGCCGAGGCCGACCTGGACCTGGTCACCGTGACCGACGACGTGGACGAGGTCGTCAAGGTCGTACGGGAGGGCGACCACCAGCGCCGCGACATCGAGCGCGCGGCGGTCGCAGCCCGCGCGGAGGCCGAGTACCGGGCCGGGGACTCTCGTTCCTGATGCCCGCCGTCTGCGTCTACTGCGCCTCCAGCGAAGGCATCGACGGCAGGTACACCGACCTGGCCGCCAGGGTGGGCACGGAGCTCGCGCAGCGCGGGCACACCCTGGTGAGCGGCGGTGGCCGGGTGTCGTGCATGGGGGCCGTGGCCCGCGCGGCACGGCGGTGCGGCGCGCGGACGGTCGGCGTGATCCCGCGGGTGCTCATCGACTGGGAGATCGCCGACGAGGACTGCGACGAGCTGGTCGTCACCGATGACATGCGTGAGCGCAAGGGCGAGATGGAGCGCCGCTCCGACGGGTTCCTGGCCCTCCCGGGCGGGCTCGGCACGCTCGAGGAGCTGTTCGAGATCTGGGTGGGGCGGGTACTCGGCCTGCACGTCAAGCCGCTCGTGGTGGTCAATGCCGACGGCTTCTACGACCATCTGCGGGCGCAGGTCGACGTGCTGTCCGCAGGCGGGTTCCTGCGTGGCGAGGCGTTGCGCGCGATCAGCTGGGCCGGCGAGGTCGGGGAGGCGTTCGACCTGCTGGAGGAGGCGTGGGGGCGCGTCGCCGGGGCGGGCGACGGGGCCGGGGGCGTCGTTCCCACTCGCGAGGAAGTGCTCGAGTCGGAGCCGTAAGCGCACGGCTCAGGCCAGCCCCCGCCGGCCGAGGGCCGGGCCGCGCGTCCCGCGGACCGCGGCGGCCATGTCGAGGACGTCACGGGTCTCACGCACCTGGTGGGCGCGGAACACCCGCGCGCCGAGCCACGCCGCGATCGCGGTTGCTGACAGCGTGCCGGGCAGCCGGTCGGGCACCACGCGGTCGAGCGTCTCTCCCACGAAATCCTTGTTGGACAGCGAGACCAGTACCGGCCAGCCGGTTGCGGTCAGCTCGCCGAGCCGCCGCGTGACTTCCAGAGAGTGCCGGGTGTTCTTCCCGAAGTCGTGGCCGGGGTCGACCAGGATGGCGTCGCGGCGTACCCCCACCGACGCCGCGCGTTCGGCGAGCCGGGTCGTGGTCTCGATGACGTCACTCATGACGTCGTGGTAGGCGACACGGTGCGGCCGGGTCCGCGGCCGCTGGCCTCCCGTGTGCGTGCACACGAGCCCGGCGCCGTACTCCGCCGCCACCTCGGCCAGCTGGGGGTCGGCACCGCCCCACGCGTCGTTCAGCAGTGCCGCGCCGGCCTCGCACACCTCGCGTGCGACCTCGTGGCGCCACGTGTCGACACTGATCACGAGTTCGGGGTGACGGGCGTGTACCTCCGCGACAAGTCCGGCGGTGCGCCGGATCTCCTCGGTGACGCCGACTTCGGCACCGGGCCCCGCCTTGACCCCGCCGACGTCGACGATCTCGGCCCCTTCCGCCGCCGCCCGGTCGACGGCTTCGAGTGCTGGACCGTCCTCGAACGTGCGACCGCGGTCGAAGAAGGAGTCGGGTGTCCGGTTGACGATCGCCATCACCAGAAGCTCGTCGTCGCCGAACTCGCGTGCGCCCAACCGCAGCACCACGTGCCCTCCTCACCCGTCGCGGCCCGGGTCAGGATCCTGCCCCGGTTCCTCGGGCCCACCCTGTGTCGAGCGTGGCAGGATCGGATTGTCGCGCCGACGCCGGCCCCCCGGAGGAGATCCGTCCCGTGTTCTGGTTCCAGCTGCTCGTCGTGGCCGGTGTGATCTTCGTCATCGCGGCGGTCGCGGCCGGTTACGGTGACGCCATGCCTGGCGTGCGCTCGGACCGCAGGGACCTCGTGCTGCCAGGCCGCCCGCTCGGCAAGGTCGACGTGGACCGGCTGCGGCTGGATGTGGGCTTTCGCGGGTACCGCATGGATGAGGTCGACGACGTGCTCGACCGGCTCGCGGCGGAGTTGGAGGACCGCGACAGCCGGATCGCACGGCTCGAACGCGATCTCTTCGAGGCACGCACAGTGCGGCCCACCACCGAGTCCCAGTCAGGTGCCTGCGGCGGGGAAGCCCACGCGTGACCCCGGCCGGTGCGGTCAGCGGAGCCGACGGGCTGCCGCGCTGCCCGTGGGCGAACGGCGCCCCCGACTACCTCGCCTACCATGACGAGGAGTGGGGGCGCGTGGTGCACGGCGACGACCGGCTCTTCGAGCGGCTCTGCCTCGAGGCCTTCCAGTCCGGCCTCTCGTGGCTGACCATCCTGCGCAAGCGGGAGGCGTTCCGCCGGGCGTTCCGCGGCTTCTCCATCCCCGCCGTGGCGGCGTTCGGGGACGACGACGTGCGCCGGCTCCGCTCCGACGCCGGCATCGTGCGGAATGCACGCAAGATCGAGGCCGCCATCGGCAACGCGCGTGCCGCGCTCGCCATCCCCGCCGGCCTGGACGCTCTCATCTGGTCCTACGCCCCCGACACTCCCCGGCCCGCGCCGGCGACACTCGACGACGTCCCGTCGAGTACGCCCGCGTCGTCGGCCCTGGCCGGGGATCTCAAGAAGCGCGGCTTCCGCTTCGTCGGCCCGACGACCGTCTACGCCCTCATGCAGGCCTGTGGTCTGGTCGACGACCACGTGACGGGTTGCCACATGCGTGGTCATTCGTCGTAACGTTTCGTGTGGCAGTCGTGACATCCCGTATCTGACGAGGGTGCCCAGCACTGACCGGAACGCGTGCAGGAGGCGACCATGATCGATCTCGCGTTGAGCGACACCCTGGGCGAGCCGCGTCGCGACCGCGTCGCGGTCGTCCCCTACGACGTCGAATGGCCGCTGCGTTTCGCATGGATACGGGACGATCTCGCCCGTGCCCTCGGCCAGTTCGCGCGGAGGGTCGACCACATCGGCTCGACGGCGATCCCGGGGATGGCGGCCAGACCCGCGATCGACATCCAGGTGAGCGTCGACGACCTCGAGGCGGAGGAGGACTACCGCCCCGCGGTCGAGAGCCTGGGCTGGACGCTGCGCGCCCGCGAGCCCTCACACCGCTACTTCAGGGCGCCCCCCGGCCAGCCGCGCGACGCCCACATCTATGTCTGCGCCTCGGGCACCGCATGGGAGTACGATCACCTGCTCCTGGTGGCCTACCTGCAGACCCACCCCGCTCGCCGGGACGCCTACGCGCGGCGGAAGCTCGAGCTCGCCACACTGCGCGCCGACGACTCTGTGACCTACTGCCAGGAGCGGGCCGGGTTCATCGGCGAGACGATCAGGCTGGGCCAGGGCTGGGCCCGGGAGACCGGCTGGCACCCCTGATCTCCGGCCGGCCGCTGATCTCCGGGCCGGTGTGCTGACCCCGGTCGCTGCTCAGCGCCCCCGGAACGTCGGCTTCTCCTTCGCCATGAACGCCTCGACGGCACGGCGATGGTCCTCGGTCGCACCGGCCAGGCTCTGCATGCCGTCCTCGAAGTCGAGGGCGTCCTCCAGGCCGCGGCCCTGGGCGTAGGCCAGCGACCGTTTGATCGCGCCGTAGGCCACCGTGGGCCCTGCGGCGAGCGTGCGGGCGAGCTCGCCCGCCGCGGCCGGCAGCTCCTTGGCGGGCACCACCCGGGTCGCAAGCCCGAGCTCTGCGGCGCGCTGCGCGGCGATCGTCTCGGGCAGCATCAGCATCTCCCGTGCCTTGGCAAGGCCCACGAGCCTGGGCAGCGTCCACGACGCTCCGGAGTCCGCGGTGAGCCCGATGGACGCGAAGGCGAGGTTGAAAGACGCCGAATCGGCGACGATCCGGAAGTCGCAGGCGAACGCGAACGATGCTCCTGCGCCCGCCGCGACCCCGTTGACCGCCGCGATGACCGGCTTGGGCATCGTGGCGAGCGCGGTGGCGATCGGGTTGTAGTGCCGCGCCACGGTCGTCAACGCGGCATCCGCCCCACCTGCGAGGTTCTGCTGGTGCTCGCGCAGGTCCTGCCCCACGCTGAAGGCCCGACCGCTCCCGGTCAGCACGACGGCGCGGACGTCCGGGTTGCCGGAGGCCTCCGCCAGCCGGTCGCGAAGGCTCTCCTTGAGCGCGGTGTCGAGGGCGTTCATCGCCTCGGGCCGGTTGAGCGTCAGCGTCGCGACGCCGTCGGAGAGGTCGTACCGGATCACGGGGTCAACCATGGAAACCTCCGGGTCGCTGTCGGGCGTCAGGTAGGCACGGGTCAGGTAGCACGATCAGGTAGGCACGGTGCGGTCATGGCGCCGGGCGTCCGTGACATCGAGTGACAGTCTGTCCGGTCTGAACCGTTCCGCACACATCCGCACGCGGTCATCCCTCGAAGTGGAAAGCCCGAGGTTTCCGCCCGGCAGCGTTGTCGCGGATAATACACAGGGATTCAAACGCGCAGCCGGGCATCACAGCCGGTGTCGCCGCGTGCAGAGAGTAGGAAGGGGAGCGAGCATGGCGGCCATGAAGCCGCGGACCGGCGACGGCCCGCTCGAGGTCACCAAGGAGGGGCGGGGCATCGTCATGCGCGTCCCGCTCGAGGGTGGCGGGCGGCTCGTCGTGGA
>JBOHCZ010000412.1:0-11040 GCA_050699195.1 Streptomycetales bacterium | reverse complement strand
GGGAACGCCTGGTCCGCGCCCGGCTGCCGGGCGTCGCGACGTTCGCCGGCGTGATCGCGGCCTGGCAGGTCGTGGTCGTGGCGGGCGACATCGAGCCCATGCTGCTGCCCAGGCCCGCGGAGGTCGCGGGGGAGCTCGTCGCCACGTGGCAGATCGGGCTGCTGCAGCTGGCGTTCCTCGACACGATGTACGCGTTAACTGCCGGCCTGGCGCTCGGCGTCGTGGCGGGCACGCTGCTGGGCCTGGTCATCGGCGCCTTGCCGCGTGCCGACCTGGCCGCCTCCCCGTACATGTGGGGGCTGTTCTCCACTCCCGACATCGCGCTGGTGCCGGTCGTCATCATGTGGTTCGGGTTCGGGTTCACCACCAAGATCTGGATGGTGTTCCTGGCCGTCACCATCCCGCTCGCGCTGACCTGCAAGGACGGCGTACGTACGGTCGACGAGTCGCTGCTGCGCGCGGCGGCGGCGTTCTGCTCGAGCCGCCGCGACACGTTCCTCAAGGTGATCGTGCCGAGCACGCTGCCCTCCATCGCGACGGGGATACGCAACGGCATGTCCCGGGGGTTCGTCGGCGTGCTGGTGGTCGAGATGACCGTGGGCTCCAGCGGCCTCGGCCGGGAGGTGATGTATGCGATGCGGCAGTTCAACACCGCCCGGATGTTCGCGTTCATCGCCGTGCTCGTCGTGATGGCCGTGGTGCTCATCGCGCTGACAAAGCGGCTGGAGTCCTACGCCTCCCGGTGGCGTGAGGAGGTCGCGCTGTGACCTCGTTGGCCGGCCTCCGGCCCAAGACCTTCTCGCGGCGGCAGAAGATCGTCGTCACGTTCGTCAACCTCGCCCTCTTCTGCGTGTTGTGGGAGGCCTTCGCGCGGTTCTCCGGCGTCCCGACCCTGCTCGTGCCCCCTTTCAGCGGCGTGGTCCGCGAGCTGCCCGCCGTGCACGACGAGGGCGTGCTGTGGGGCAACCTGTGGATCAGCATGCGGATCTACCTCACCGGCATGGCGATCTCGATCGTGCTGGCCGTCCCGGCGGGGCTGTTCATCGGCGGCGTGCGGCTGCTCGACCGGCTCGTCGGCCCGTACGTCTGGGCGATCTACACGCTGCCGCGGCTCATCCTCATGCCCCTGGTCCTGCTGTGGGTCGGCATCAACGACACGGCCCGGGTCGTACTCATCGTGCTGAGCGCCGTGCCGGCGATCATGGTCGTGGTCATGGAGGGCGTGAAGACGATCGACGGCACCCTCGTGCGGGCGGCCCGGTCCTTCGGGGCCGGTCGCACCCAGATCCTCCGGCACGTCGCGCTGCCCGCCACGGTCCCCTTCGTCGCCACCGGCGTGCGGATGGGCGTCTCACGCGGGCTGATCGGGCTGTTCATCGGCGAGCTTTTCACCGCGGCCAACGGGATCGGCTACGTCATGGTGCTCGCGAGCCGGGAGTTCGACTCCGCTCGGGTGTACCTCATGTTGTTCCTCTTCGTCGGCTTCAGCGTGGCCGTCGTCGGCCTGACCCAGTGGCTGGAGAAGCGGGCGTCGGTGTGGAGGTCGGCCTGAGCCGTCGACATCAACAAAACTATCGAGTCAGGAAGACCGGGTGAGTTCGAGATGGGTGAGAAAAGACTCGCCAGACGCCTGGGGTTGGCACTGTCGCTGTGTCTGACCGCGACCGCCTGCGGGGGCGGCGACACCGAACCCGCCGCCGGCGGAGGCAAGGAGCTGTCGCTCCCGCAGGTGCGGATGGCGATGGACAACGAGGACTACATGAACCAGATCGGCTGGATGGCCGCCGAGAAGCGGTACTGGCCCGATCTCGGCTTCACGGAGTCCGCCGACGTCGTCGCGACCGAGGACTACATGGCAGGCCTGGTCGGCGGGGACGTGTGGGTGGCACAGGGCGAGAGCGACACGATCTGGCCCGCCACCGCCGAGGGCAGCGTCGACTTCACGATCGTGGGTGTGGAGAAGGACACCGAGGCCTGGTTCCTCGGCGTCCGCGAAGGCGTGGACCCGAACGACCTGGCGGGGCTGCGCATCAGCGGAGGCCCGCCAGGCGATCGCAACATCACCGTAGGGCGGCACATCCTCCGGGATCGGGGCGTGGACCCCGACAGCATGAAGTGGGTGTCGGTGGACGGCGGCTCCGACGAACGCCTGCAGGTGCTGGTCGCGGGGCAGATCGATGTCGCCGTGCTGCAGCCCCGCCACATGCTCCCGCTGAAGCAGGCCGGCGGCCAGATGATCCACCGCGACTACAAGGTCCGCCCGCAGGAGACCTGGATCGTCAAGACCGACACCTTGCAGCAGAACAAGGACGCGGTGTGCGCCTACGTCCAGGGCCGCGTGGCCGCCAAGCAGTGGCTGTCCGCGGGTCCTGAGCACGACCAGAACATGGACGCCGCGCTCGACATCGGCCGCGAGTACCAGCGGGAGCCCTCCGAGGGCGAGATCCAGGAGTGGGAGAACGAGATGACCAAGAACTGGTCGCTCGACGGCGGGGCCCCGGCCGGCAGCTTCGACAAGTGGACGGAGGACATGATCGCGGGCGGCAGCGTGCCGAAGGGCTACGAGTGGCGCGACCACGTCGACTTCGACTGCCTGTGGCAGGCCCAGGACGCGCTCGGGCTGCCGAAGAACCCCGCCCCCGGCGACCTGTGACCGAGCCCGCTGATGTGCAGACCGTGACGCGCCCCGGCGTGGCCCGCGGTCTGCACACCGTGGCGCGGTGCGACCTTGGCGGCTACGGCGACGGCATGCAGCTGGTCCGCGAGGGCGACGCGCTCTACGTCGGGCACTTCGGCACCAGCGGTATGGGCACCTCGATCCTCGACGTCAGCGACCCGGCCGCGCCCGAGATCGTCGAGCAGTGGCCGGCGCCGACCGGCAGCCACACCCACAAGGTGCAGGTCGGCGACGGCCTGCTGCTCGTCAACCAGGAGCGCTTCCGCGGCGGCGACCCGTACGCGGCGGGGATGGCGGTGTACTCCCTCGAGGACCCGTTCCGTCCCCGCCCCGTCGGGTACTTCCGCTCCACCGGTCTGGGCGTGCACCGCATCGTCTGGACCGGCGGGGACCACGCGTACGTGTCGGCGATCCCCGACGGGTTCGAGGACCGGATGTGGGTGGTCGTCGACATGCGGGACCCGGAGCATCCGGTCGAGGCCGGGCGCTGGTGGTGGCCGGGCACCTGGGCCGGCGGCGGCGAGCGCCCGGACGTCCCGGCGGGCAGGCGTTACGCCGCCCACCACGCCCTCGTCGAGGGCGACCGGGCCTACCTCGGGTACGGCGACGCCGGCCTGGTCATCCTCGACATCGCGGACCGTACCCGGCCGCGCCAGGTGTCCCACCTCACCTGGTCGCCCGGCGGTGACACCCACACCGCGATGCCGCTGCCCGGGCGTGGCCTCGTGGTGGTGACGGACGAGGAGGTCCGCGACCGCTGCTCGGGCGAGCCGCACTACGTCCGCGTCGTGGACGTCCGTGACGAGCGCGCCCCCCGCGTGGTCGGCGTCTGCCCGCCTCCCGAGGGCGACTTCTGCGAGCATGGCCTGCGGTTCGGACCGCACAACCTGCACGAGAACCGGCCGGGCAGCTACCGCAGCGAGGAGGTGGTGTTCGTCACCTACTTCAACGCCGGCCTGCGGGTGTACGACCTGGCGGACCCGGCCGCGCCGGTCGAGATCGCGTACTGGATCCCGGAAACGCCGCCGGGGCAGGAGGCCGTGCAGATCAACGACGTCTTCGTGGCGGCCGACCACCGGGTGTACGTCTCGGACCGGGTGCGCGGCGGGGTCTACGTCCTGGAGCCCGAGCCGCAGCTCGCCGCCCGCATGACGGAGGCCGTCCTATGACGATCGACATCCACGCGCACTGCGTGCCGGCCGGGCTGATCGAGACCCTGCAGCGGGACGGCGGCACGTACGGCATCGAGATCCTGGACGGGGATCTGGACGGGGTCGCAGCCCCGGCCGCGCGGATCGCGGGCCGGGTGACCGCCGGCCCGGTGCGTCCTGACCTGCTCGACGTCGGCGCGCGGATCGCCGCCATGGACCGGGCGGGCATTCGCACGCAGGTGCTTTCGAGCTGGATCGACCTGACCGCCTACGCGCTGCCGCCCGAGACCGGGGTGCGCTACGCGCGCATGTTCAACGAGCTGCTCGCGAGCACCGTGAACCAGCACCCGGATCGCTTCCTCGGGTTGTGCACCGTGCCGCTGCAGTCGCCGGGGCTGGCGGCCGAGGAGCTGCGGCACGCGGTGCGGCAGCTCGGCATGGTCGGGGTCGAGATCGCCACCACGGTCGACGGCGCCGAGCTGGACGATCCGGGCCTCGACCCGTTCTGGGAGGCGGCGGAGGAGCTGCGGTGTCTGGTGCTCATCCACCCCTACCGCTCGCTGGAGGGCCGGGGGCTGGCCCGCTACTTCCTGTCCAACCTGGTCGCCAACCCGGCCGAGAGCACCGTGGCCGTCGCCCATCTGATCTTCGGAGGGGTGCTGGAGCGCTACCCCGGCCTGCGGGTGTGCGTGGTGCACGGCGGCGGCTTCCTGCCGTACCAGGCCGGCCGGCTGGACCGCGGGTACCACGCGAAGGCGGCCCGCACGGCGAAGCGGCTGTCCCGCCCGCCGAGCGAGTGGGTCCGCCACCTCTACTACGACACGGTCGTCCACGCGCCGGAGGCGCTCACCGCCCTGGTCGGTCTCGTCGGCGCCGACCGTGTGGTGCTCGGCAGCGACTACCCCTTCGAGATGGGCGACCCGGACCCGGTGGCCACCGTGCGCGCGGCGCCCGGCCTCGACGACGAGCAGCGTGCGCTGATCTACCAGGGCAACCTGTTCCGGCTGCTGGTCGCCGTGCGGCGTCCCTGATCCGGCGCTGTGCGCAGTATTCGCGCACAGCGGGCAGCGCAGCGTACCGTGAGGCAGATCCGGGAGGTCGATGGTGTATGACGGACACGGATGTGCCGGCGATCGGGAAACGGCTCCGGGAGCTTCGCCGCTGGCGTCGGCTGAGCCAGCGGGTGCTGGGGGATCGGGCGGGGCTGTCGGCCTCGTTCCTGTCGATGGTGGAGAACGGTGACCGCAGCCTCGAGCGCCGTTCGCATCTGGCGGCGCTGGCGGCGGCGCTCGAGGTGTCGGTGACCGACCTGACAGGGGAGCCCTATCCCATCGTGCGGCCGGGGGTTTCGGGGGCGCATGAGCGGGTGCCGGCGATCCGGGACGTGCTGCTGAACTGCTCGCCCGACGACCCGCCCGACATCCCGGCCCGGCCGCTGGACGTGCTCGAGGTGCAGGTGCGTGGGCCGATCCGGCAGGCGTGGCAGGAGGCGAACTTCTCCGAGCTGACGTCGTGGCTGCCTGCGGTGCTGGGCGAGCTGCACGTGCATGCGGCTGCCAGCGAGGAGCACACCCGGGCGCGGGGGCTGCGGCTGCTGGTCGAGGCCGCGCATACGACCGGGTCCTGCCTGAAGTACTTGGGCCACGTCGACCTGGCGTGGATCGCGGCGGAGCGGGCGGGTCAGGCCGCGGCCGCGCTGGGCGACCCGGTACAGATTGGAGCGGCGACGTTCGCGCGTGCCCACGCCCGCCCCAGCGCGTCGCACGCCCGCACACTGACTATGGCGGCCACAGCGGCCGACAACCTGCAGCCGCACCTGGGTGAGGACGTGCTGGCGCACCAGGTGTACGGGATGCTGCAGCTGTCCGCCGCCCTCGCCGCGGTGATCCGGGGCGACAACCACGCGGCCGAGGGCCACGCCGCGGAGGCGGGTGAGGTTGCCGACCGGATCGGCGCCCAGCCCGACGCCTGGCACTCCTTCGGGCCCGCGAACGTCGCGGTGTGGCGGGTGCTGCTCGCGGTCGAGGCCGGCGACCCCGCCGCCGCGCTCGAACACGCTGGCAAGCTACGCCCCGCAACCATCCCGTCCCAAGTCCGCCGATCGGCCTTCTTCATCGAGTACGGCCGGGCCTACGCCATGCACGGCGGGCACGACGAGCCGGCCGTCATGATGTTGCGCCGCGCGGAGCGGCTGTCTCCGGACCGGGTGCACAACAACGTCCTGGTCCGCGAGCTCGTCACCGGGATGCGCGAACGCGCTCGCCGCGACGCCGGCGGCCGCGAGCTACGCGGACTCGCCGAGCGCATGGGCGTGACCTGAATCAATCACCCGAAAGGGTGAGTCGCAGCCGGTACTCACACTTGTGAACGTTCCGCGCTGAACCGTCCGTACCGTTCCCGGCCTCAGCAGTGCACACGGTACGAGGAGAGTTCACAGTGACCGGTGATCGGCCAGCCCTCGCGCGAGTCATCGACACAACTAAGCCCAGCGCCGCGCGCATGTATGACTACTTCCTGGGCGGCAAGGACAACTATGCGGTCGACCGGGAGGCCGCTGAGCAGGTGTTGGAGGTGTTTCCGCAGGCCCGCCAGCTCGCGTTGGCGAACCGCCGGTTCCTCGTGCGAGCTGTCCGCTACTGCGCGGAGCGGGGGATCGATCAGTTCATCGACATCGGAACCGGCATCCCCACGCTGCCCAACGTCCCCGATGTGGCCCGCAAGATCCAGCCACACGCCCGGGTGGTCGGGGTGGACAACGACCCCATCGTGCTCTCTCACCACCGAGCCCTGATCGCGACCGACAGCGGCGTCGGAACCGTTGAAGGCGATGTGCGCCGCCCCGACGAAGTCCTGGGGCACCCCGACCTCACCACGCTGATCGACCTCAACCGCCCCGTGGCGGTACTCCTGGTAGCCCTGTTGCACTTCGTGCCAGATGAAGACGACCCCGCTGGGATCGTGAGGGGTCTCGCGCAGCACACCGCGCCGGGCAGCTACCTGGTCATCACCGCGGCAACATCTACCGACGCCCCCGCCGCGACGGTGAAGGGGGTCGAGACGGTGTATCAGGACGCGACCGCGCCGGTGATCTTCCGGCCCGAACAGCAGATCCGCACCTGGTTCCACCCGTTCCACCTCGTCGCCCCGGGACTGGTCGACGTGCAAGGCTGGCGGCCCGACGCCACGGAGCGCCCCACCCGCCTTCGCATCGTCGGGGGCGTCGCCTACCAAAAGAGCTGGATCGAACCCGTGTTCAGCCAGTCAGCCTCGCAGGCATCCGGACGTCAGTGAGTGGGCTCACCGTCACACCTTCTCACCGACCCCGCACACGAACCTCAGACCGGGACTGGTTCGCAGGTCTTGAGGCCACAGCAGCGGGCCGGGGGACGGGAGCACCTCCTGCAATTGGGGCCGCCAGTCCACGATGTCGACCACCCCAGGTTCGACGAGACGTAGCCCGTTGAACCAGCTCTCAATCTCATCCGCCGACCGGGCCACCGCCGGCTTGGTGGTGGAGTTCCGGAAGGCTTGCGCGACCCCCTTGAAGGTCTCAACCGCCACGCCGGTAGTCGTGGCCGCAGCGATGACCACGAAGCTACCCCGTGCAAGCCGCTCCACGATGCGCGCCACGACCCCGGCCGGGTCGTCCTCGTCTGCGACGAAGTGGAGGACCGCGACCAGCAGCACCGCCACCGGTCGATCAAAGTCGATCAGAGCGGCGAGTTCGGGGTTGTCGAGGATCTGGTCCGGGTCACGGACATCACCGTTGATGGTCGCGAGTCCTTCATCGATCGTTACCAGGGCCCGGTTGTGGACAAGCACGATCGGGTCATTGTCGACGCTCACTACGCGGGCCTGCGGGTGGATCTCCCGCGCCACCTCGGACACGTCGGGCGCGGTGGGCAGCCCAGCACCGATGTCGATGAACTGGTCAACCCCCCGTTCCGCCAGGTAGCGGACCGCCCGCACCACGAACTGACGGTTAGCCACCGCGAGCTGACGAGCCTCAGGGGATACCTTCAGAATCTGTTCGGCGGCTTTTCGGTCGACGGCGTAGTTGTCCTTGCCGCCCAGGAAGTAGTCATAGATCCGTGCGTGACTCGCCTTGCTGGTGTCGATCGAGCGCGCCGGGTCCCATTCCGTGCTCATGCGCGGAGAGTACATCGTCTGTCACGTCCGGGTTGAGGGGCCGGCGGCCCAGGTGCAAGGCTGGCAGCCCAAGTAATGACCGTCGCGGATAGGCACCTCAGTCCAGGGCGAGCGGCCCGTCCAGCTCCTCGGTGTTGGAGGCCAGGTCCGGGTCGGGGAAGAAGCACACCAGCAGCAGCGAGCTGCTGTCATCGGGAACGGTCGCGTGCGGGACGCCCTGCGGCATCAGAAGCACGTCCCCCGCGCCGACGCGGCGGACCTCGCCGTCCTGCCACGCCCGGCCCTCGCCCTCGGCCACGTAGACCACCTCCACACTCCGGGGATGGCGGTGTGGTCGGCGGGGCGTCTCACCGGGGTCGAGACGGACCACCCGTACGGCCACCGGGGCGTCCCAACCCGCCAGCGGGTCGGCGGCGAGGCGTCCAGGCAGCTCCTGGAACGCCAGGTCGGCGAAGTGGTTCACGAACACCGGGGGACCTCCTCGATCGCGCCGTCCGGCGGGCGCACGCCCGCGGCCTCCGTCACCTCGGCCACCTCGACCCGCGCACCGGCGCGCTCCGAGGAGACCAGCCCGGCGTGCACCACGGCGAGCGCCTGGATCGCCTCCCGCACGCCCACCTCGACGGCCGCCCGGCCGCGGGCGGCGAGCGCGAACTCCTCGAGTTGCTCCCGGAACATGTCCGTACGGGCCAGCGGCACCCGGGTGCGTTCGGACTCCCCGTAGGACTGCGAGCGCAGCTCGCTGTAGTCGTCGGCGCGGTGCGACTCGTCCCAGTGCGTGAAGTCCAGGTCGTAGCGCAGGTTGGCCTTCGTGCCCTGCAGGTTGATGGTGTACACGCCGGGGGAGGCCCAGCCCGCGCCGATGTAGCCGAGCGCCCCGGAGGCGAACTCCAGGATGCTCATCACGGCGTCCGGGACCTCGGCCTTGGTGTGCAGCCTGCGGGCGTGCGCACTCACGGCGCGCACCGGCCCGAGCAGGTACGCGAGGTTGTCGGCGTGGTGCACGCCGAGCTGGATGAACGACCCGCCCGGGCTCTTGCCGGCGTACCAGCGCCAGGTCTTCGGGGTCAGCTCGAGCCCGCGCTCGTTCGAGAAGTTCGCCTCCGCCAGCGAGACGTCGCCGAGGCGGCCGTCGTCGATCCAGCGCCGCATCTCGCGGCAGCCGGACAGCCGCCGTGCGGCGTGCCCCACCGCGAGCACCTGCCCGGTCGAGGTCGCGGCGTCCGCGATGGCCGCGGCGTCGGCGAGGGTGTGCGCGATCGGCTTGTCGGTGTAGACGGCCTTGCCGGCCTCCAGGGCGGCAGCGATCAGCGGGAGGTGGGTGTCGTTGGGGGTGGTGAGGACGAGCCCTTCGACCTCGTCGTCGGCGAGCAGCTCGTGGTAGCTCGCCGCACCACGCCCGATGTCGAACTCCTCCTGGAAGGCCCGCCGCTTCTCCGGGTCTCGGCTGAAGCAGCTCACCAGGTCGATGACGGCGCCGCGGCGTGCCGCGCGCGCGAGCACCCGCGCCCAGCGCCCCAGCCCTACCGGAGCCAGCCGGACAGGACCGCCGGTCCCGCCTGCCGTGTCAACGCTCATGCTGTCCTCCCGTCGCCGGTGCGCGCGGGGTGGCCGCGGGCGGCGAACACCGTCTCGACGCCCCGTACCACCTCCGCGGCGACCGTGGCCGCGAAGCCGCCGGCGCGGTCCGGCGTGGCCCACCCCGGGTCGCCGTACCAGCCGTCGTCCGCCATCTCCGTGACGTCGGTGACGAACCCGTAGACCTCGCGGGAGCGCCGCATCTCATCGAGTGCCTCGGCCCCCGGAGGTCTGGCCGGCCGGCCGGCGCGGTCCAGCCGGAGCAGCGCCGGGTCGTGGGCCAGCACGGCGAGGGTCTCGATGCCCCCGCCGTGGGTCAGCTCGCCACCCGACTCCGCGTACACCCGCTGCGCGACGTAGCAGGCCTGGGCCACCACGAACGTGACGTCGTGGCGGTCCTGCAGGTCGGTCGCGACGGCGTTGAGCGAGGCGGTGTTGCCCTCGTGCCAGTTGACCAGCACCAGCGCCCGCACCCCGAGACGGATCAGCTCCTCGCAGATGTCGCAGGCCAGCGCCTCGAAGGTGGGCCGCGACAGCGAGACGGTGCCCGGGTGGCCGGCGTGGATCGGCGTGACGCCGTACGGGCCGAACGGCACGAGCAGCGCATCGAGCCGCTCGGCGACCGCCTCGGCGACGAGGCGGGCCGCCATCGTGTCGGTGCCGCACGGCAGGTGCGGCCCGTGCTGCTCGACGCTGCCGAGGGGCAGCACGGCCACCGGGTTGCGGGCGATCGCGCCCGCGACGTCCGGGCTGGTCAGATCCTCGATCGACGATGTCACTCGGGCCTCGCCTCCTGCGGTCTCCCGGGGTCGACCACGACGTCTCGCGGCGGCTCGCCGCGCAGCAGGCGCGCGGCCTCCTGGGCCGCCTTGGTACGCAGGTCGGCCTCGGACTCCTCGGTGTACCACGCCATATGGGGGGTGAGGATCAGCCGGTCGGCGACGTCCGGGGGGAAGTCGGCGATCTCCACGGGCTCCGCGGGGAACACGTCGAGTGCCGCGATCCGCGGGCGGTCCCGGCGCAGGCCCGCCACGAGCGCGGGCAAGTCGATCAGCGCACCGCGGGCGGTGTTGACCAGCACCGCGCCGGCCTTCACGGCGTCCAGGGCGGCGGCGTCCAGCAGCGGCGGGTCACCCGGCCGGCCCGGGGCGTGCAGCGACACCAGGTCGCAGGCGGCCAGCAGGTCGTGGAGGCTCGCGGGTACGGCGGGCGCGCCAGGGGAGCCGCCGGGGGTGACGGGAACGTAGGGGTCGTGCGCGAGCGTGCGAAAGCCCAGGGCCGCGAACAGCCCGGCGGTGCGCCGCCCGATCCGCCCGAAGCCGATCACGCCCGCGGTCATGGCGGAAGGCAGGTGAAGGGGGCGCAGCGCGGCGAACCCCCAGCCGCCCTGCCGGACCACGGCGTCGGCCTCGCGCAGCCGCCGGATCCCCGCGAGTGCCAGCGTCACGGCGTGCACCGCGACCGCCTCGGTGCCGTAGTCCGCCA
>JBOHCZ010000411.1:0-9359 GCA_050699195.1 Streptomycetales bacterium | reverse complement strand
CCCCGCGAGCAGGGGAGCGGTGAGCAGGCCGGCGAGCAGGGCGCTGAGCGGCCCGGTAAGCGGTCCGGTGAGCGGTGCGGCGGTGGTCGACGTGCGGCGGGTCCGCATCTGGTCCCCCTGGGGGGTGGCGTACGTGGACCGGACGTTACCTGATCACGGCGCCGAGCAGCCGAAGCTCGCACCACACGAGCTTGCCGCATCCCTGCGGCTGCCAGCCCCAGCACTGCGAGAGCCGGTCGACCAGCTGCAGGCCCCGGCCCCCGAGCTCGTCGGGACCTGCGTAGCGCAGCCGCGGTGCGGCCGGGCTCAGGTCCCTGACCTCCACGCGCAGCGTGGCGTCGAAGGTCAGCCGCAGCAGCGTCGGTCCTCCGCCGTGGATGACGGCGTTCGTCACGAGCTCGCTGACCAGCAGCACGGCGCAGTCCGTCAGGTGATCCAGCCCCCAGGCCCGCAGCTGGCTGCACGTGAGCGCTCGCGCACGCGCGACCTCACCCGGCCCCGGCTCCAGCCCGACCGCGTATTCGAACGTCATCCCTGCCCCAGAATGTCATCGATCAGCTACTGAACGTGACCAAGCTCAGCATGCCGGTAGACAGGTCTGCTGCGCAAGTATGTCCGGTAGAAGCCCCGAGATGACGTAGGGTGAGGTGCCCGACACAGTGCTCATCACGTGAACGCGAGGGAGGCGGGCGTGCCAGAAACCACGCCGACAGTGCGAAGGCGACGCCTCGGCGCCGAGCTGCGCCGCTTGCGGGAGGCGGCCGGGCTGACCATGGACGAGGCCGGCAAGGGGCTCGAACGCGCGGAGTCGACGATCAGCCGGATCGAGAACGCCCGCAACGCCATCCGGCCGCTCGACGTGCGGCTCCTGCTCGACCTCTACGGCGTGACTGACAAGCGGGCCCGCGCGGCGCTGGAGGCGCTGGCCCGCGACAGCCGCAAGAAGGGCTGGTGGCACACCTACGCGGATCTGCTCTCACCCGCGTACTCGGACCTGATCAGCCTGGAGGACGACGCGGAGGGCGTGCTCACGTTCGAGCTGGCCCTCGTCCCGGGGCTGTTGCAGACGGAGGACTACGCACGTGCCGTGCTGACCGGCGGCCGGATGACCGCCGCCGCCGAGGAGGTCGAGACCCTCGTCACCGTACGGATGACCCGGCAGGCCGTACTCGCCCGGCCGGAGAGCCCGCTGCGGCTGTGGGCGATCGTCAGCGAGGCGGCGCTGCGCCAGCAGATCGGCGGCCCCGACGTGATGCGCGCCCAGCTCCGCCACCTCGTCGAGGCGGCGGACCGGCCGAACGTGACGCTGCAGGTGCTGCCGTTCTCCGCCGAGGCGCACCCAGGCAGCAACGGTCCTTTCGTCGTCTTCGAGTTCCCGGAGTCCACGGCCCTCGACGTCGTGCTGCTGGAGAACCTCACCAGCAGTCTCTATCTGGAGCAGGAGCCCGAGGTCAGGCGGTATACCCTGGCCTACGAGCATCTGCGCGCGATCGCGCTGGCTCCCGCCGACTCCCGCAAGCTCATCGCGAGGGCGGCGGAGGAGACCTAGCCGACGGACGAGACACCGACGAGACGAGGTGCGGCATGCAGGGAACAGGCCTGTCCTGTGCCGCTTGGCGGAAGAGCAGCTTCAGTGGCGCCGACAACAACTGCGTCGAGGTCGCCCTACTCGACCCCGGCCGGGTCGCCGTCCGCGACTCGAAGGCCCCCGCGGGGCCGGCGCTGGTGTTCGCCGCCGAGCAGTGGCGCACGTTCGTGGGCCGGGTCCGGGACGGGCGCTTCGACCTCACCGGCTGACCGCGGCGGTGCGGTCGCTCAGCCGGCGGACCGCTCAGCCGGGCGGGTCGGCCGGGCGCTGGTGCTCGGACACCACGACCTCGTCCCGGTGCCGTACCCGGTGACGCACGCCGGCGAAGCGGAGCGCTTCGTAACCGATCAGCCCGATCATCACGGCGGCCAGCACCGCGAGTGCGGCCAGCGCGGGGATCATGCCCGCCAGTGGCAGCAGCGCGAGCAGCGCGATGGTCACGGCCACCCGCTGCCGGTTGACGGTGTGCATCGTGCACAGCCGGAAGGCGACGAGACCCAGTAGGTAGAGGGCAACGCCGCCGAAGAGGGCGTAGAGCCCGAGGCCGGTGAGCGGGTCGGCGAGGCTGTGCCGCTCGGTGTCGCTGACGAAGGCGAGCACCTTCTTCATGCCCAGTGCGAGCAGCACGATGCCGGCCACCAGGGGCAGGTGCAGGTAGCTGTAGGCATTGCGGGCGAGCCTCGGCCGGTCTTCCTCCGGCGTCGCGGCCAGCACCCGCTCGCCGACCAGGGCGACGATGTCGAAGTAGGCCCACCACAGGGCCGCCGCGACCGCCAGGCCCAGCGCCGAGGCGAGCACGATCGGCCAGGAGACCGGCTCCTGCGCCACCCTGAGCCCGATCGCCACGATGGACTCGCCGAGCGCCACGATGAGGATCAGGCCGTGCCGCTCCGCGAAGTGCCCGGCCGAGCGGAGCCGCCAGCCCGACGCGCCGCCGAGGAACGTCCCGCCGTAGTCCGCCAGCAGGGCCAGCGCCCACAGCAGGGTCTGCGCCGCTGCGTGGAACTGCGACGCCACGAGCAGCAGCGCGGTGCCGCCGACCACCGACGGGGTGAACCGCACCAGCTGGCGGCGCAGCCCGGGGTCGTCCCGCCCGATGATCCAGAACAGCGCCAGGTGCAGCGCGCGGAACACGAAGTAGCACAGCGCTACCACCACAGGCCCCGGCAACCCTCCCGGCAGGTCGTCGAACGCCTCCGGAATGGCGAGCGCCAGCACGAACATCGTGGCCATCGCGGCGAACAGCACCATCCGTACGGCGCCCTCGTCGGCGCGTACCACGTTGAACAGCCATGCGTACCCGACCCAGCTCCACCACAGCAGGCCGAGCACCAGCAGCCCGCGGACCAGCCCCATCGCGGTCGGGTCCGCCGCCATCAGCGCGGTGACCTGAGTCAGCGCGAAGACGAACACCAGGTCGAAGAACAGCTCGATGGAGGTGACCCGGGCACCTTCGTCGACCGCCACCAGACGCGGGCGGTGCGGCGCGCTCACACGCAGGATTCTGGCACCCAGCCAACGATCCAGCCAACGACGCGGCCAGCGATATGGTGCGGCGTTATGATGAGTGACGCTGGCGCTACCCAGGGTTTGCAGGCCGATCTGGTGCTGGAGGGCGGAGGCGTCAAGGGCATCGCCTTCGCCGGGGCCGTGACCACCTTCGCCGAGGCGGGCTACAGCTTCCCCCGGGTCGCGGGCTCGTCGGCCGGCGCCATCGCCGGCGCCGTGATCGCGGCCTTACAGCAGGCCGGTGAGCCACTCTCGCGCTCGGCCGACGTCGTGCGCACGCTCGACCACGCACGGCTGCGCGACCGCGGGCCGATCGCCCGCTACGCCGGGCCGCTCGGGCCGCTCGTCGACCTCGCCTCACTCGTCGTGGAGACCGGCGTGTACGAGGGCGAGGTGTTGCGGGACTGGATCGCGGGGGTGTTACGCGACCTCGGCGTCGAGCGGTTCGGCGACCTGCGCCTGCCCCCCGACGCGGGAGCCGATCTCGACGACTCGCACCGGTACTCCCTCGTCGTGACGGCGAGCGACGTGTCGCGCAAGCGGCTCGTGCTGCTGCCCTGGCACTACGGTGACTACGGCCTGGACCCCGACGACCAGCTCGTCGCCGACGCCGTACGGGCCTCGGCGTCGATCCCGTTCTACTTCGAGCCGGTGACGCTGCGGGCCAGGGGCAGGGGGGTGTCGACGCTGGTCGACGGCGCGGTGCTGTCGGACTACCCGATCAGTGTCTTCGACCGTACCGACGGCAAGCCGCCGCGCTGGCCGACCTTCGGGGTGCGGCTCTCCGCCCGGGAGGGCGCCCGGAGCCAGGTCGAGCCCGTCCGGGGCCCGGTCTCGCTCGCTCTCGCGGTCGTGGGAACGATGCTCGAGGCCTCCGACGCCGTGCACATCAGCCAGGAGTGCGTCCGCGCGCGCAGTGTGTTCGTCGACACGTCCGGGATCTCGCCGATCGACTTCGACATCAGTGACGAGCAGCAGGAGCGGCTGCTGCAGTCCGGCCGGGCCGGGGCCCGCAAGTTCCTGGCAAGCTGGGACTTCGGCCGTTACGTCGACGTGTGCCGCGGAGGAGCCCCGTGAAGGTGTGGCTGCCCTACCCCGATGCCGTGGAGCGCATGGGCGGCGTTCCCGAGGGCGTCGAGGTCGAGGTCTACGACGGTGACGACGAGCCGCCGGGCTCGATCGGGGACGTCGAGTTCTACGTGCCGCCCTACACCTTCGCCCTGCACACCGTCGAGCTGATTCCGCGGATGCCGGGCCTGCGGGTCGTACAGACCCTCACGGCGGGGGTGGAGCACGTCAGGCCCTACGTCGGCGCGGGCGTGACGCTTTGCAACGCGCGCGGCGTGCACGACGCGAGCACCGCCGAGCTGGCAGTGACCCTGACGCTCGCGTCGCTGCGCGCCATCCCGAAGTTCGTGCGCGCCCAGCAGACCGGTGAGTGGCACGCCGGGTTCTACGACGCGCTGGCCGACAGGACCGTCCTCATCGTGGGGTACGGCTCGGTGGGTGCGACCGTCGAGCGGCGGCTCGCCGGCTTCGAGGTGCAGGTGCTGCGCGCCGCCCGCGCGGCCCGCGACGGCGTGCACGGCCTCGACGCGCTGCCGGAGCTGCTGCCGCGTGCCGACGTCGTGGTGCTCTGCGTCCCGGCGACCCCGCACACCCACGGCATGGTCGACGCGGGCTTCCTGGCCCGGATGAAGGACGGCGCGCTGCTCGTCAACGTCGCCCGCGGCCCGGTCGTCGACACCGCGGCGCTGCTCGCGGAGTGCGAGCGGGGGCGGCTGCTCGCCGGGCTCGACGTGACAGACCCGGAGCCGCTGCCGCCCGGCCACCCGCTGTGGCGCGCCCCCGGGGTGCTCATCAGCCCGCACGTGGGCGGGTCGTCGTCGGCGTTCCTGCCGCGGGCCATGCGACTGATGCGCGACCAGCTCCGCCGCTACGCCGCGGGGGAGCCGCTCGCCAACGTCATCACCCAGACGTACTGACACGGGCAGGGAGGGTGCGGCTCGGGCCCCATCCGCTGCCCCCCGCAGCCGTAGAGTGAACGACACCGATGCCGACCCCCGCCTCCCGTCCCGGCCGATCCCGGCGGGCCCTGCGGGTGATCCGTTCGAGTACCGGAGAGCCGGAAGCGCCATGACTGACAGCCGCCAGACCGTCGACCGCAAGCCGCGCAGCCGCGACGTCACCGACGGGTACGCCAAGGCGCCGGCCCGCGCCATGCTGCGCGCGGTCGGCATGACCGACGACGACTTCAGCAAGCCGCAGGTCGGGGTGGCCTCGTCGTGGAACGAGATCACGCCCTGCAACCTCTCGCTGGAACGGCTGGCGAAACGCAGCAAGGAGGGGGTGCGGGCGGCCGGCGGGTACCCGCTGGAGTTCGGCACCATCTCGGTCTCCGACGGCATCTCCATGGGCCACGAGGGCATGCACGCCTCGCTCGTCTCCCGCGAGGTGATCGCCGACTCGGTCGAGACCGTGATGTTCGCCGAGCGGCTCGACGGCTCGGTGCTGCTCGCCGGCTGCGACAAGTCGCTGCCCGGCATGCTGATGGCCGCCGCCCGGCTGGACCTGGCGAGCGTGTTCGTCTACGCGGGGTCAACCCTGCCGGGGCGGATCGGCGATCGCGACCTGACGATCATCGACGTGTTCGAGGCGGTCGGCGCGTGCGCGCGGGGGAGGATGAGCCGCGAGGACCTGGCGGCCATCGAGCGCGCCACCTGCCCGGGCGAGGGCGCCTGCGGCGGCATGTACACCGCGAACACCATGGCGAGCGCGGCCGAGGCGCTCGGTATGGCGCTGCCGGGCAGCGCCGCCCCGCCGGCCCCCGACCAGCGGCGTGACGACATCGCCGTACGGTCCGGCCAGGCCGTGGTCGGGCTCCTCGACCGCGGTATCACGGCCCGCCAGATCCTCACCAGGAGCGCCTTCGAGAACGCCATCACGGTTGTCATGGCGCTCGGCGGGTCGACCAACGCCGTGCTGCACCTGCTCGCGATCGCGAACGAGGCAGGGGTGCCGCTGACGCTGGACGACTTCAGCGCGATCGGCGACCGCACCCCCCACCTGGCCGACATGAAGCCCTTCGGCCGGTACGTCATGACCGACTTCGACCGCATAGGCGGCGTGCCTGTCGTGATGAAGGCGCTGCTCGACGCGGGCCTGCTGCACGGTGACGCGCTCACTGTCACCGGCCAGACGGTGGCGGAGAACCTGGCCGGCATCGCGCCGCCGGACCCCGACGGTGCGATCATCCACGCGATGGGTGAGCCGATCCACAAGACCGGCGGGCTCACCATCCTGCACGGCTCGCTCGCGCCCGAGGGCGCGGTCGTCAAGAGCGCCGGCTTCGACGCCCCGGTGTTCGAGGGCACGGCCCGGGTGTTCGACGGCGAGCAGGGCGCGATGGACGCCGTCACCGAGGGCACCCTCGAGCCGGGCGACGTGATCGTGATCAGGTACGAGGGGCCGCGGGGCGGGCCGGGCATGCGGGAGATGCTCGCCGTCACCGGCGCGATCAAGGGCGCGGGCATCGGCCGGGACGTCCTGCTGCTGACCGACGGCAGGTTCTCCGGCGGCACGACCGGTCTGTGCGTGGGGCACGTCGCCCCGGAGGCGAGCCACGGCGGGCCCATCGCGTTCGTGCAGGAGGGCGACCGCGTCCGGCTCGACCTCGACGCCCGCACCCTCGGCCTGCTCGTCGACGACGACGAGCTGGGCCGCCGCCGCGAGCGCTGGTCGCCGCCCCAGCCGCGCTACACCTCGGGGGTGCTGGCCAAGTACGCGAAGCTGGTCGGCTCGGCGGCGCAGGGGGCCGTCTGCGGCTGACCGCCTCGGCCCGGGTGCGTGGCATGATCGCCTGAATGGGCCTGCTCGCGCACCGTGACTTCCGGCTGCTGTGGGCAGGTCAGACGGTCAGCGAGTTCGGCACCATGGTCACCCGGCTGGCCCTGCCGCTGCTCGCCGTCACCGTGCTGGACGCCACGCCGTTCCAAGTGGGCCTGCTCACGGCGTGCGAAACCGCGGCGTTCCTCGTCCTCGGGTTACCGGCGGGGGCGTGGGTGGACCGGATGAGGCACCGCAACGTCCTCGTCGTCACCGACCTAGGGCGCGCCGCCCTGCTCGCCTCGCTGCCGCTCGCCGCCTACCTCGGTCTGCTGACGCTGCCCCAGCTCTACCTCGTCGCCCTGGTCACCGGGGTGCTCACGGTGTTCTTCGAAGTCGCCTACCAGAGCTACCTGCCGCGCCTCGTGGGCCGGGAGCACCTCGTTGAGGGCAACGCCAAGCTGCAGGCCTCCCAGTCGGTGGCGCAGGTGGCCGGGCCGGGTGTGGGCGGGTTCCTGGTCCAGGCGCTGACCGCGCCCTACGCGCTGGCCGTCGACGCGCTGAGCTTCCTCTGGTCCGCCGGCTGCATCGGGCTGATCCGGGCGCGCCAGCCCAGGCCCGAGCGCGCCGCGGACCGCCACCTGGTCCGTGAGGTGGCCGAGGGGCTGCGCTTCGTGCTGCGGCACCGGCTGCTTCGCGCCATCGCGGGCTGCACGGCCTGGGCCAACCTGTTCACCGCCATGACCCAGCCGATCCTGATCGTGCTGCTCTCCCGGGAGCTCGGCCTGCCCGGCGGCATGATCGGGCTGTTCTTCACGGTGACGGCAGCGGGCGGCGTGCTCGGGGCGCTGCTCGCGCGCCGCATCGCGGACTGGCTGGGCCAGGGCCCGGCGATCTGGCTGAGCATCGCGGCCTGCACGCCCTTCGGGCTGATGGTCCCCCTCGCCCAGGACGACTGGCGGCTCTGGCTCGCGGCTGCCGGGCAGCTCGTCATGATCTTCGGGGGTACGGCGTACAACGTCACTCAGCTCAGCTTCCGGCAGGCGCTGTGCCCCTCGCACCTGCTCGGCCGGATGAACGCGACCATGCGCTTCCTGGTTTGGGGCACGCTGCCGCTCGGCGGCTTGGTCGGCGGCGCGCTCGGTTCGCTCCTCGGTGTCCGCCCCACCCTCTGGGTCGCGGCCGGCGGGGCGAGCCTCGCCTTCCTGCCGGTGTTCCTCTCACCGCTGCGTACGATGCGGCAGCTGCCGGGGTACCGGGAGTAGGGCAACCGGGTCCTTAGCGCCTGGCCAGCACCACCCACACGTTCCCGCGGTCGAACCGCATCGGCTCCCCGGACGGGGTGGTGAACGTGGTGCCCGCCTTCGGGCTTGGGCGCTTCCACCTGGCCGGGTACCGCTTGCCGTCGCGCAGCACCATGGCCGTGCCCGAGCCGACAGTCTCGGCGTAGGGCGAGACGTTGCCAGCCACGTCCCGGAAGCGCGAGCCGCGGATCGTCGTGCCCTGGATGACGACCGTCCGGGCGCCGAGCCGCCCGCCCTCCGCCGCCTGCGAGGGCGCGCCGTCCATCGACACCTCGAAGCGTTCCTTCCGGTGGGCCCAGGTGAAGGTGAAGCTGGCGGCGCGGTAGCGCACGGTGTACCGCTTGGTCCGGGTGCCGCCGGCGGGCTCGGGGCCGAAGCGGAACCCGATGTCGTTCGCCTTGCTCACCCGGGAGGCCTTCCCGCGCAGCAGCTCGCGCGGATGCGCGTAGAGGTTGTGCGGCGCTGAGTTCGACCCACCCCGCAGGTACGCGCCTCCGGCCTGGGCCGGCGACACCTCTGCGAGGTGGGCCCGGTGCAGCAGGGGGAGCAGCCCGGGATGCGCGCCGGAGTAGGCGAGGGCCGGGCGTCCGAACTGCCGCAGCAGCTTGATGTCGGTCTGCCGTGCGCTGCGGATGGGGCCCACGGCCTCCGGGAGGGTGGAGGAGAACACCGCCAGGATGCGGCTGATCTCGCCCTCCACCGGCTCGACGTAGACGATGTCGGCCTTGGTCAGGCCCCGGTGCGGGCGGGCGAGGGAGGCGTTGTCGATCTTGACGGCCAGCACCGGCTTGCCCGCGCCGTCACGGCGCCCGGTGAACGGCGACCGCGGCGGGGGAGTCGGAGTCGGTGTCGGTGTCGGTGTCGGCGTCGAAGTCTGCGGGGACGGGCTCTTCGACGCCGGGGCGGCGCGGCGCCCCGCGGGCTCGCCGCCAGCGGTGTAGACCGCGACACCGGCGACCGACGCCACCACCCCCAGGGCGGCTAGCCCCGCAATCAGGCGTTCCTTGCCCACGGCGGCCTCCTACGTGTGCAGTCCCCCTACCCTAGGCGGGTCGCTGTGGAGGAGCTCGGACATACCCGACCACGCCGGCGCGGGCCTGCTTCTCAGCTCCCCCCCCGGCGCCCCCCAGCGC
>JBOHCZ010000410.1:0-3332 GCA_050699195.1 Streptomycetales bacterium | reverse complement strand
GCGGTGCCATCCCGCCCGAAGGGAGTACGCGTGAAGTTCGGGATCTCGACGTTCGTGACCGACGAGGGTATCGCCGCCGGGGAGCTCGCCCGCGCCATCGAGGAGCGGGGCCTCGACTCGCTCTGGGTCGCCGAGCACACCCACATCCCGCTGCACCTCGAGACACCGTGGCCGGGGGGCGTACCGCGGCGCTACATGCGCACCCTCGACCCGTTTCTCACGCTCGCCGCCGCTGCGGCCACGACCGAGCGGCTGCTCCTGTGCACCGGCATCTGCCTGCTCATCCAGCGCGATCCGATCACGACGGCCAAGGAGGTCGCGAGCCTGGATCAGCTCTCACACGGCCGCGCGGTCTTCGGGGTCGGGGCCGGGTGGCGGCTGGAGGAGATGCGCAACCACGGCACGGACCCGGCGACCCGGATGAGGCTGCTCGGCGAGCGGGTCGCCGCCATCAAGGCCATTTGGGCCAACGAAGAAGCGGAGTTCCACGGCCGGCACGTGGATTTCGGCCCGATCCGCCAGTGGCCCAAGCCTGTGCAGCGGCCGCACCCGCCGGTCGTCTTCGGCGGCGAGGGGCCGGCGGCCATCAGGCTGCTGCTCGAGCAGGGCGACGGGTGGCTGCCCCGCGCGATGGTCGGACCGGACCGGCTGCGCGAGCAGATCGCGGACGTAGGCCGGCGAGCGCGGGAACGCGGGCGGGACGCGCCCCCTGTCACGGTCTACGGGGCTCCTGCCGACCAGGAGACGGTCGAGACCTACGCCGCTCTCGGTGTGCAGCGCCTGCTGTTCTTCCTCCCCACCCTGCCGGCCGACCAGACGCTGCACGCGCTCGACGCCATGGCCGGTCTCGCGGCCACCGCACCGGAGTCCGCTCCTGATTCCGCGCCGTAGGGTCGGTCCCCGGACACCGAGGCGGACCCGGCGGGAGCAGGAGGAAGCGCGCTGATGGCTCGCGGAGACTGGTGGCGACACGGCGTGGTGTACCAGATCTACCCCCGGAGTTTCTGCGACTCCGACGGGGACGGCGTCGGTGATCTCCCTGGCATCACGGCCCGTCTCGACCACCTCAACGACGGCACGCCCGACTCGCTCGGCGTCGACGCCATCTGGCTCTCGCCGTTCTACCGCTCGCCGATGGTCGACTTCGGCTACGACGTCTCCGACCACACCGCTGTCGACCCGCTGTTCGGGACCCTGCACGACTTCGACGTGCTGCTCGCCGAAGCACATCGCCGGGGCATCAGGGTGATCGTCGACTTCGTCCCGAACCACACCTCGGACCAGCACCCCTGGTTCGCCGCCGCGCGCAGCAGACCGGACGACCCGCGCAGGGACTGGTACGTCTGGGCCGACCCACGCGCGGACGGCGCACCGCCCAACAACTGGGTCAGCACGTTCGCCTCCGCGGACTCGGCGTGGAGCTTCGACGAGGCCACCGGGCAGTACTACCTGCATTCCTACGCGCCCGAGCAACCCGACCTCAACTGGCGCAACCCTGCGGTGAGGGAAGCGATGTACGAGGTCATGCGGTTCTGGCTGGACCGGGGGGTCGACGGCCTGCGGGTCGACGCCGTGCACAGGATCGCCAAGGACCCTGAGCTGGGCGACAACCCGACCGAACTGGCCGACGCCCGGCGGCACCGTCCGCACCCCACGCTGCGCCACCACAACA
Source organism: Streptomycetales bacterium (assembly GCA_050699195.1). GTDB lineage: Bacteria > Actinomycetota > Actinomycetes > JBOHCZ01 > JBOHCZ01 > JBOHCZ01. Next base: position 1,660 of record JBOHCZ010000410.1, on the reverse strand, counting down.
TGGACTGGCCCGACATCGACGAGTTCCTCCGCGAGATCCGGGAGGTGCTCGACGGCTACGACGACGCACTGGGGGTGGGCGAGGCCGTCATCCTCGACCCGGCGGGGCTGGTCCGCTACTACGGGGAGGACGGCGACGGGCTGCATCTGCCGTTCCACTTCGGGTTGCTGCAGACGGACTGGGACGCGGAGGCGCTGCGCGCCACTCTGGACGGCTACGACGGGGCCCTGCCGAACGGCGCGTGGCCCAACCACACGCTGTCCAACCACGACACCTCCCGGATCGTCACACGCCTCGGGGGTGGGAAGCGCGGCCTGCTGCGGGCCCGTGCCGCGGCCATGCTGGTGCTCACCCTGCGCGGCACCCCGTTCCTGTACTACGGGGACGAGCTGGGCATGGCTGACGTACCGGTACCGCAGGAACAGGCGATCGACCCCGACGGCCGGGATCCGGCCCGCAGCCCGATGCAGTGGGACGCGTCACCAGGAGCGGGGTTCACCACCGGGTGCCCCTGGCTGCCGCTGTCTGCCGACGCCCAGCGGCGCAACGCCGCCGCTCAGCGCGACGACGCCACCTCCATGCTGAGCCTGTACCGGCGGCTGATCTGGTACCGCAAGAACTCTCCCGCGCTGCGGTGGGGTGGTTACCAGGCGGTGCCCTCCGCGCCGCCCGGGGTGCTCGCCTACCTGCGGTCGGCCCCGGAGGAGCGGCTGCTGGTCGCCCTCAACACCACCGACCGGCCAGGCGTTTTGACCGCCCGGATCGCCGAGGGCGCTCACGTGGAACTGTCGACCGACCCCGCTCGCGAGCTTGGGCCCGTACCCGGCGGGGCGGTCGAGCTGGGTCCCGACGAAGGGCTCGTGATCCGGGCCTGACTCCAAGCTTTCCCGCGGGGCTAGCGGCGCAGGGTAGGCGGATCGGAGGTGAGGGGTATCTCGACGGTCTCCCGCCGCGAGTGGTCGCGGCGCTCGGCGATCATCTGGGCAGCGTCCTCGCTGCGCACGAAGCACGTCGCGCGAAGCACCTCCCCGTCGACCTCGACAGCCTCGACCCAGTACGGGTTCAGGCCATGGGCCTCCACCCACGAACACACCGCACGGCGATCAACCTCGGCCAGCGTCTGGGCGTGCGCGTGCCAGGTAACCTCTCCCACTCCGTCGGCTCCCTTCGCATTCGGGGTTGCCTGGGCGTTGCCCGAGCAGGGTACGCGCCGGCTGCTGGGGCCGGCCGGACAGGTGCGAGAAACAGCTTGGTGGCACCGTACAGCCGGGGATCAGCTCGCGCGGTCGACGAGATCGCGGATCTGCGTGGTCACGGGGCGTGGGCGTTCGAGGGGCAGGCAGTGCCCCGCTCCGCGCACCATGACCAACTCCGCTTGCGGCAGCGCCCGCGCGATCGCCTGACTGTGCCGGAGAGGCGTGAGCCGGTCGAGCTCACCGACCAGGATGGCCGCAGGCACCTCGCGCAGCCCGGCCAGGGCAGCGTACTTGTCGTGCGCACGCAGGGTCGGGAAGAAGTCCGCGACCACCTCGACGGGCGTCGACCGGACCAGCCCGAGACCGAGCTCGACCACCGGACGCGGGGCTTCCGGGCCGAACAGTGCACGCCGCACCAGCCGGTCGCCGCCGGCCAGCCGGCTGCGCCGCAGCCGCTCCGCGAT
>JBOHCZ010000409.1:0-4968 GCA_050699195.1 Streptomycetales bacterium | reverse complement strand
ATCTCAAGAACTGGAAAATACTCGCAACCGGCTACCGCGGGCGACTAAACGAACTTCCCAACGTAATCCGCATCGTCACAAGGCTTGAATTCTATCGACTCGGTTGGTAGTCCCGGAATAACGCTCTCAGTAGGCTCGCGCCAACTACCTGCTCATCGAGGTCTATGGCGATCGAGTCGAGCTGACGTTGAAGAGGATCACGGGCAGGGTGGTCAGTGATCGCTTCCGCATCTGGGCGACGACCGACCATCGGCCCCCTTACAAGATCGAGATGGTCCCGGCCAGCGTTGTCGCGGGCACCATGACGATCCATGACGACGGCACCCTGAGCAACCGCACAGGTTACCTGTCGGAGGGAACCTAGCAGAACCAGATCCAAGGCAGGACCCCCACGGACGTCCCACGATCCTCCTCCGTGGGGGTCCTGCCGGCCTCCCTGTGCAACTGGGGACCAGCAGTCGGCGACACGCCCAGCCCGGCACCCGAATGACGTGGCCTTGTCATGAGCGTGCGGCCCTGCTGACCGGAGACCACGCTCGTCAGCCTCGCCTCCGAGCCGGGTTCTTTCGACGCGGCGACCGACGCGGCCGACGCGACCCACGCGGCCGCGTCGGCCCCGGACCCGCGCCCTGCCCATGCGCACCCGTGCGCCAGGTCGACCTGATGAGCACCCGTGGCAGGGCCGCTGAGCTGTGCGCCAATGGGATTAATCGTCTAGGAACCTTCTATAACCGACGAAGATCGCCTGCAGAATATCGGTCATGACGGACATCGGGGAATCCTGCTGCTTGCCGCCCGGCGGTCACGAAGCAACCCGGGACCTGGCCCAGGTCGGAGCCCAGGAACCGCAATGACGCGTCGCAAGCGAAGGGTGACACGTCGTAGGCCGGCCGGCCCGGATGGGTGACTTTTTCGAATCCAGATAGGGATCTAGAAGGGAGTCGTGCAGTGAGGCATATACCTGCTGAGACCTGCCCGCAGGGTTGGTCGGCGAGGTCGGCTGGCTTGTTGGGGCGGTCGTTGCATCGGAGGAGTGGCTGGTCACGGCTGCTGGCAGCGACGGCCGCGGTGTTTGTGGGGGCAGTGACATTCCTCGGTGGTGCGGGTGTCGCGCATGCAGAACGGGTGTGCATCGTGCCGTTGCCTGAGGCCTATCCGCCGGGTGCCTGTGTGGTCGAGGTCAATAGCGATGGACCCGTCAACCCTTCCAGCATTATCGGGGTTTCCGCTTCGGGATTCGAGCCTGACTCGATGGTCGGTTTCGAGTTGCAGAGCACGCCGACGCATTTGAAGGACGCCAGGGCGAACGGCAGTGGCCGAGTGGCCACGGACGTGCAGATTCCGGCCGACACCGAGCCTGGCCGTCACACCCTGTTCATGAAGGGCCAGAATCCCGACGGTTCGCCGCGGGTGTTGCAGGCACCCATCACGGTGTCGCCTCCTGGCCAGGGTGGCGCAGGACAGTCCGGATCGGGTGCCGCGGACGGCTCTGGCTCCGGGACTACGGATGAAGCCGGGACCGGCGCGACCGACGAGTCCGGCGTTACGGATGAGTCCGGCGTTACGGATGAGTCCGGTGCCGGTTCGGTGAACGGGTCCGGGCAAGCCGGGTCTGGGTCCGAGTCCGATTCTGCCGGGCAGACCGGTCAGTCCGGGTCGACGCACCTCGTGGGTACGAACGCCGTTGCCTCGCACCCTGACACCGGCGGTTCGCTGCTGGTGCCGGCGGGCCTGCTGGGTGCTGGTCTACTGCTGGCGGGCGGTCTCACGCTGGTCGTCATGCGGCGGCGCAGCCGCCCGGTGGGTGCCGGTGGCCCTGCCCGCTCATGAGCCGATGAAGACCGGCCGGCGCCTCATGCACGGGCGCCGGCCGGTCTTCTGTGCCGGCGTTTTCGGACTGTTGTTCGCAGGGCTGTGTGGATGGCTGGCCCTCTGCGGTTGGGAGGCCCGGGCGGACCTGCTCGCGGCACGTTCGGCGGTCACCCAGGTGCGGACCCACCTGCTGGCCGATCAGGTACGGGACGCCCGCTCCGCGCTCGGGGAGGCGTCCGAGCACACCGCCGCGGCTCGTCGGGCAACCTCCGGACCCGTCTGGGAGCTGGCCACCCGGCTTCCGCTGGCGGGGCGGGTGTTCGAAACGGTGGCCGGGCTGAGCGTGGCCGCCGACGAGTTGACCCGGGGGGCGTTGTCGGACCTCGTCCGCGCCTGGCGTGTCCTCGACCCCGCCACGTTGCAGGGCGCTGGCGGGAAGGTCGACCTGGCCAGGCTGCGCGCGGCGGGCGACCCGCTGGCCGACGCGGCACGGCAGGTCGATCAGGTCGACGGCGTGCTGGCGGGGCTGCCCCCGCGCTCCGGCGTCGCAGCCGTGGACAAGGCACGCGCCACGCTGGAGCAACGCACGACGAAGCTCGGCGGGTTGATCTCGGGGGCGGTCACCGCCACCCGGGTGCTACCACCCTTGCTCGGGGGCGATGGTCCTCGCCGGTACTTCCTGGCCGTCCAGAACAACGCGGAGGCGCGTGGTACAGGCGGGCTGGTCGGCGCCTACGCCATCGTCGAGGCCGACGATGGGCAGCTGCGGTTCCTGGCTTTCGGGCCGAACGGCGACATCGCGTACGCGCCCTCGCCGGTTGTCGACCTCGGCACCGAGTTCCGTCAGACCTACGCCCCCAACCACGCCGCCCGCCTGCTGTCCAACTCCAACCTCTCCCCCCACTTCCCGTACGCGGCCGCCATCTGGACTCACATGTGGGAGCGTCAGACCGGCCAGCACCTCGACGGCGCGATCGCAACCGACCCCGTCGGCCTGTCACAACTGCTGGCCGCCACTGGGCCGGTCATGCTCCCCGACGGGCAGACCCTCACCCCGGCCAACGCCGTGGCGCTCACGGAACAGGGCATCTACGCGCGCTACCCGGACCCCGCGATCCGCGACCGCTACCTCGTCGGCGTGGCCAGGACGGTCGCCGGTGCCCTCCTACGCTCCCGCCCCGCCCCGCTCAACGTCGCCCACGCACTGCAGACGATGATCAGCGACGGGCGGCTCGCGATGTGGAGCAGCCACTCACGCGAGCAGCGCATGCTGGTACGCACCGGTCTCGGTGCCGTACTGCCTGTCACCGCCGGACCGTACGCCCATGTGGTGATCAACAACGCGGCGGGAAACAAGCTGGACTATTACCTCGACCGGTCCGTGCGCTACCGCCTCGACCCTTGCCACGGCGGCCGGCGGAAGTCCACTCTTCGCGTCCGCCTCACCAACAGCGCCCCCGCGACCGGCCTCCCGTACTACGTGACCCAGCGCAACGACGAACCCCCGTTCGTCCCCACACCGGGCGCCACCAAGATCTGGGTCTCGATCTACACGTCCGTGGGTGCGCGTCTCAGGGAGGTAACCCTCGATGGACACACCCACCACATGTCAGAACACACCGAACGACGTCACCCCGTCTACTCCACCGAGCTCGAGACTCCGCCGGCGCAAGGTCACACCCTCACCCTCCGCCTGACCGAGCCCGCGACCACGGCGCCCCCTCGCGTACCGGTGCAGCCGATGGCTCGGCCACAACACACCAAGGTGACGGATGGAGGGTGTTGAGACCTCCGGCCACCCGACGCCGCTCACACCTCAGGGCGACATGTCAGGTACGGGTGGGGGACCGGCTGGTAGAAAGGGAGCGCTGGCTGTCCAGCACGACTCACGATCCCGTTCGAGAGGGCGCTTGCGGTGAAGAAGCTCATAATCCTCGTGCTGGCGGCGGTGGGCGGGTTCCTCGTCTACCGGCAGATCCAGGCGGACCGGGCCGAGCAGGACCTCTGGACCGAGGCCACCGACCCCGTCACTACGGCACGTGACCACCTCCCCTGAGTCTGGCCGACGCCTGCCGATACCCTGGTTGAGTCCGAGGGGACGTAGCTCAACTGGCAGAGCACCGCCTTTGCAAGGCGGGGGTTAGGGGTTCAAGTCCCCTCGTCTCCACCCGTGTGACCAGCCCATTACGCTGCACGAAGATCACTTGTAGGGCTATGGGCGGCCCTCGTGTAGCCAACGCTGTAGCCATCACGCAAGCGATCACGCGCCGAGGGTCCGATCCTTGACCTTGGTCGCCGCGTACACCCGAGCCGGCAACGCCGTGCGCGTACGTGTCCATCGTCAACCGGATCGTCGAGTGCCCCAGCAGCTCCATGACCGTGCGCCACCCCCTGAGCCAGCAGGAACGTCGCGCACGCGTGCCGAAGGTCATGAAGCCGCAGCCACGGCAGCCCCGCACGCTCACGCAGCTCGTCGAACCTGCGATTGACGTTCCGGGGGTTCCACCGGGGTGCCGATACCCGTCGTGAATACGAGGTCGTGTTCCTGCCACACCTCACCAGCCACGAGACGTTCAGCGGCCTGCCGGGCCCTATGCCGTTCCAGAGCGGGCAGCACCGACGACGGAATGGGCAGCGAACGACGAGAGCGATACGTCTTCGGCTCGACGAAGCCGAGCGCCCCGTCCACGCGCTGAAGCACCCGACGTACGAAGAGGACCCGCGCTTCAGTCTCCGTGTCCACTCGATCAGGGGCTTGCTCAGTGAGCATGGGAGGGAGATCTCGCCGTGCCGTGATCGCTGCGGTACTTTCCGTGCATGAGCAGTGAAGAGTGGACACCCCCGCGCGTGGTTGACACCCGCACCCCCAGCACGGCCAGGATCTACGACTACCTGCTGGGCGGGAAAGACCACTACGAGGTAGATCGGGAAGCCGCCGGCAAGGCGTTGGAGATGATGCCCAACCTACGGAAGGTCATCCGCTCCAACCGCAGGTTCCTGGTTCGGGCCGTCCGCTACTGCGCCGAGCAGGGCATCGACCAGTTCATCGACATCGGCACCGGCCTGCCCACCCCGCCGAACGTTCCGGAGGTGGCACGGGGGTTCCAGCCGAACGCCCGCGTCGTCGGTGTGGACCACGACCCCATCGTGCTCTCC
>JBOHCZ010000408.1:0-4625 GCA_050699195.1 Streptomycetales bacterium | reverse complement strand
TGGGGCTCAGGCAGCTCCTCGACGTTGATCCCGACCATCGCCTCGCCCAGCCCGCGGGACACCTTCGCGATGACGTCCGGGTCGTCGTGGAACGTCGTCGCCTTGACGATGGCCGCGGCCCGCTCGGCCGGGTTGCCCGACTTGAAGATGCCCGAGCCCACGAAGACGCCCTCGGCGCCGAGCTGCATCATCATCGCGGCATCGGCCGGGCTCGCGATCCCGCCCGCGGTGAAAAGCACGACCGGCAGCTTGCCGCCCTCGGCGACCTCGGCGACGAGCTCGTAGGGCGCCCGCAGCTCCTTGGCGGCGGCGAACAGCTCGCTCTCGCCGAGCGTGGTGAGGCGGCGGATCTCGGCGCGGATCGCCCGCATGTGACGGGTGGCCTCGACGACGTTGCCGGTGCCCGCTTCGCCCTTGGAGCGGATCATCGCCGCGCCCTCCGACAACCGGCGCAGTGCCTCGCCGAGGTTGGTCGCACCGCACACGAACGGCACGGTGAACGCCCACTTGTCGACGTGGTGGGCCTCGTCGGCGGGGGTCAGCACCTCGGACTCGTCGACGTAGTCGACACCGATGGCCTGCAGCACCTGAGCCTCGACGAAGTGCCCGATGCGGGCCTTGGCCATGACCGGGATCGAGACCGCCTCCATGATCCCCTGGATCATGTCGGGATCGCTCATCCGGGCGACGCCCCCCTGCACGCGGATGTCCGCCGGGACCCGCTCGAGGGCCATCACGGCGACCGCGCCGGCGTCCTCGGCGATCTTGGCCTGGTCGGCCGTGACGACGTCCATGATCACGCCGCCCTTGAGCATCTCGGCCATGCCGCGCTTCACGCGGGCGCCGCCGACGGTCCCGGCCGAGTCGCCTGCCCCCGTGGTGCGCGCATCCGCTGCGGACGGTGTGGTGCTGGACACGGTTGACCTCACTCGGGCGGACGGTTGGGTGACAGGTCCATCGTATTGTCCCCTACAACAGCTTCTCGTCGCGTATCAGTCCCGGCGGCGGCGCGTCGTCCATCTCGAAGGTGGGTGGCATCGGCGCCCTTCCCGCAAGCCGGAGGAAGCGGACGACGCGCTGCCGGCGCAGCGCGCGCGTCCCGCGCACCACGTCGTTGTGGAAGCGCCTGGCCATCGGCACCCGGCGCATGGCGGCATCCAGCTCGGCGAGCAGCTGCGCGCCACCCGGGTCCGAACCCAGGGCCTTGACCTGCACCGGCTCGCGCAGGGCCGCGCGCAGCGCCTTGCTGAGGTCGCTCTCCGCGAGCTCGCGCTCCTCCTGGGAGGCCTCGCGGGCCTCGTGCGCCGCGCCGGCGAGCAGCACCGAAGCGGCGGGATCGAGCAGTCCCGAGATCGCCAGCTCGAGGGCGATGGAGGCGCGGCGGACGAGCTGGGCGTCGAGCGCCGCGCGCGAGGCGTCGATCCGGGTGTGGAGCCGGTCGATGCGCCCCGCGGTCCAGCTCAGGTGGACGCCTATCACGACCAGCGCGACGAGCACCCACAGCCACGTGCTCATGGCCGGAAACTTAGGCCGAGGCGGCCGAAACGGCTGGTACGCAGGTCCTCGGCGACCCTCGCCGCGCCATCTGTCACCGTCTCGTACACCGCGACGACGTCCCGTACCACCGTGTCCCAGTCATAGCGGCGGACCGCCGTCCTGCCGGACGCGGTGAGTGTCTTACGCGCGACGGGGTCGCCGAGCCGCCGGCAGGCGGCCTCGGCGAGCCGCCGGGGGTCGCCGGGGGGGAACAGCTCGCCGGCCTGCCCGTCGAGGAGCACCCGGCGGAAGGCGGCGATGTCGCTCGCGAGCACGGGCGCGCCCGCCGACATCGCCTCGGCGAGGATGATGCCGAAGCTCTCCCCACCGAGATTCGGCGCGATGTAGAGGTCGAGGCTGCGCAGCAGGCTCGCCTTGTCTTCCTCGCCGACCTGCCCGAGGAAGGTCACGTGCCGCCGTGCCGCGGGCGGCAGCTCCTCCATGGCCTCCTCGATGTCGCCGCGGCCGGCGACGAGCAGCCGCACGCCCGGCCGCTCGGCGAGGATCATGGGGAAGGCCTCAAGCAGCGACGGCAGCCCCTTGCGCGGCTCGTCGAGTCGCCCGATGAACCCCAGCGTGCCCTCGTCCCCGCGCCATGCCGGGTTCGGCTCCGCGGCGGCGAACCGCCGGACGTCCACGCCGTTGGGGATGAGCACCGCGTCGCCTCCGAGGTGCTCGACGAGGGTACGCCGGGCGTCCTCGGAGACGGCGATGCGCGCGCTGACCTTCTCCAACGCCGACTGCAGGATCGGGTAGGCCGCCGTCATGGCGCGGGAGCGGGGGTTCGAGGTGTGGAACGTCGCGACGATCGGGCCGGTCGCGGCCCAGCAGGCGATCAGCGAGAGGCTCGGCGTGGCGGGCTCGTGGATGTGCAGCACGTCGAAGCCGCCCTCGCGCAGCCAGCGGCGCACGCGGGCGACGGAGAGCAGTCCGAAGGTCACCCGGGCCACCGAGCCGTTGTAGGGGACCGGTACGGCGCGGCCGGCCGATACGACGTAGTCCGGAAGGGGCGCATCGTCGTCGGCGGGGGCCAGCACCGAGACGTCGTGACCGAGCAGCCGCAGGCGCGACGCGAGGTCCCGCACGTGGTACTGGACGCCGCCCGGGACCTCCCACGCGTAGGGGCAGGCGATGCCGACTCTCATCGGGTGCTCACAGGGTGCTCACAGGGTGCTCACGGGGTGCTCACGGGCCGGCCGGCCGGGTCGCCGGGGCGATCGAGCCCTCCCGCCCCCTCGTCGATCCACAGCCGCTGAAGCATGTGCCAGTCCTCGGGGTGCTCCGCGATCCCCCGCGCGAACACATCGGCCGCCGCCTGCGTCATCGCCGCGACCTGCGCGTCGCGGCCCCCTCCGCCGGCCGCTGCCGAGGGTGCCGCGGAGGGTGCCGCGCGGGGCACCGCCACCTCGGGATGGAACCAGACGTAGGTGCCGTCATCGCCGTACCACAGGGTGACGGGGATCAGGGCGGCGCCGGTGTGCAGGGCGAGGGCCGCAGGTCCGGCGGGCATCCGGGCCCGCCCGCCGAAGAAGTCCACCTCGACTCCGCTCACGGTGAGATCGCGGTCTCCGAGCAGGCACACCATGCGCCCGGCCCGCAGTCTCCGGCAGAGCGTGCCGAAGACGTCGGCGCCTCCCCCGGTGAGAGGCAACACCTCCATGCCCAGTCCGACACGGTAGGAGACGAACCGGTCGAACAGCGACTCAGGCTTGAGCCGCTCGGCCACGGTCGTCAACGGGATGCCGGACGCCACGGCCCAGGCCCCCGCGTGGTCCCAGTTCCCCATGTGCGGCAGGACCACCACGGCGCCGCGGCCGCGCGCGAGCGCGTCGTGCAGCCGGTGCTCGCCGATGGTGTGGAGGGTCGAGACGATCCGTCCCGCGCTCCACACCGGCAGGCGGAAGGCCTCCCTCCAGTAGCGCAGGTAGGAACGCATGCCCGCCCTGCTCACCTCGCGCAGCCGCGACTCCGGGACGCCGGGCCCCAGGACGCGGCCCAGGTTGGCCTCAAGCCGGCGCACCGCCCGCCCGCGGCGGCGCCAGGCGGCGTCGGCGATGGCTTGGAACACCCGCCGCACGACGGCCTCCGGAAGCTGCCTGACCAGCGCCCAGCCGGCGGCGTAGCACCGGTCGACCAGTCGCTCGGTGACGCGCGCCCGCAGCGTCGGCGCGACGGCGGGCGGCGGGTCGGGAGACAGCGTCGCCCTTCCCCTCGCGCTTCCGGTCGTCTCAGGCCTGGTCATGGCCGCTGGGTCCCCGCCTCCGGATGCGGGTGGGCGCCGGGAGCCTCCGGGTCCGCAAGGGCCTGGCGGCGCACCGTGCGGACCCGCTGGATGACAGTCACCAGACTAGCGGCCGCGAGCACCCACAGACCCGTGGCCTGAACGTAGGGCACGCCGAGCCCGTCGAGCCCGGTGACGACGAGGATGAGCAGCATCCGGTCGCCTCGTTCGGCGAGCCCACCCTCGCAGGTCATCCCCAGACCCTCGGCGCGGGCCTTCGCGTAGGACACCAGGGCGCCGGCGATCAGGCAGAACAGCGTCAGTGCGGCGAGGAGCATGTCCTCGCCCCGGCCGGCGAACCACAGCACGAGCCCGCCGAAGACCGCCGCGTCGGCGAGGCGGTCGAGGGTGGAGTCCAGGAACGCCCCCCACCGGCTGGAACGGCCGGACAACCGGGCCATGGTGCCGTCGAGCAGGTCGGCGAAGACGAACCCGGTGATGACCACCGTGCCGACGAAGAACTGGCCGCGGGGATAGAACAGCAGCGCGGCGGCGCACACCCCGGATGTCCCCACGAGCGTGACGGCGTCCGGGCTCACCCCGGCCCGCGTGAGAGCACGAGCGAGCGGAGTCATCACGCGCGTGAAGAACGCCCGCGCGTACCTGTTCAGCATCAGAGTCCGTACCTGGTGTCGATCGCTCTCCCGGTGCTCCACTGCACCGGCAGGCGAGATCATGCTAGCCAGCCCGGCACGTCCCGGCGCCGACCCCCGCGAATTCGCCGGCGCTCTTGCACGCGGGATCTCGTGTCACCCCCGCGAGCCCTTGTCTTCGCCGCCCGAAAGGTGAAGGCTGCCAGCACGGGCGG
>JBOHCZ010000407.1:0-5154 GCA_050699195.1 Streptomycetales bacterium | reverse complement strand
AGCGACCGGGACACGCCAAGATCCAAACATGTCTACAAACCAGACGCCGTCGACGACACGCCGACAACCAGACCATCCCGCTCGGGCGCCCTCCCAACGACCAGAGCCGATGACCTATCCAGTCACCTGGGGAGATCATGGAAGTCTTGGAAGCCTTCGACCTGACTGGGTCGTTTCGTGCCGCCGGTGAGTTGGCCGGCTGTTCGCATCACACCGTCGCTTGTTATGTCGCGGCCCGTGAGGCGGGTGGCCTGTCGGATCGGCCGGCCGCCAGGCCGCAGCTGATCGACGAGTTCCTGCCCAAGCTGGAGTGGGTGGAGCACTCCCGCGGGAAGATCCGCGCGGACAAGGCCCACCAGCGGCTGCTCGCATTGGGCTACCAGGGTTCGGAGCGCACGACCCGCCGCGCGGTCGCTGAGGTCAAGCGGGCGTTCAAGGCCGGCCGGGTGCGGGTGCACCGGCCGTGGGTGACCGAGCCGGGGCATGTGGCTGCAGTACGACTTCGGGGACGGCCGCGCATCGACGGGGCCAAGACGGTGCTGTTCTGCGCCTGGCTGGCCTGGTCGCGGTTCCGGGTGGTCATCGCGCTGCGGGACAAGACCGCGCCGAGCGTGTTCGCCGCGCTGGACGTGACGCTGCGCCGCCTGGGCGGGGCCCCGACCTATGTGCTGACCGACAACGAGAAGACCGTCACGCTCGAGCACGTCGCCGGGATCGCGGTGCGCAACCCCGCAAGCGGTGGCCTTCGCACGGCACTACGGAGTCACAGTGCACACCTGTGAGCCGGCGGAGCGCGCCTCGAAGGGCGGCTCGGAGTCCACGGTGAAGATCGCCAAGGCGGACCTGGTGCCCACCGACACCAACCTGCTCACCGAGTACGGCTCGTTCGCCGAGTTGGAGGCGGCGTGCGCGGTGTTCGGGGAGCAGGTCAACGCCCGCACCCATCGGGTGACCCGCCGGGCCCCGGCCGACATGCTCGCGAGGAGCAGGCCCGGCTGCACCCGCTGCCCGTCTCGCCGCACACCGTGTCCTTCGGGGTCACCCGGGTGGTGGCGGCCAGGACGCCGATGGTCACCTACGACGGCGGGCAGTACTCGGTGCCGCACACCCTGCTCGGGCAGGCCGTGTTCGTGCGGGTCCATGGCCGCGGCCAGGGCGGGCAGGTCGTGATCGTGCACGTCGGGGACGCGGGCCCGGTCGAGGTCACCCGCCACGCCCGCGCCACCCCGGGGAGCCCACGCCTGCACGACGAACACTTCCCGCCGGCCCCGGCCGGGGCACTGGATCGGGCACCCAAGCCGCGCACCGCCGCGGAGGCGGAGTTCCTGGCCCTGGCGACGGGGCCGGGCTGTGGCTGACCGAGGCCGCCGCCGCCGACACCGCGCCCGACGACACCGTGAGCAAGGCCATCGCCCGGGCGCTGCGCGCCGACGTCGTGGTGGTGGATGATATCGGCCTACTCCTGGTCGCCCAGGACGCCGCCGAGGGCCTCTACCGCCTCGTCGACGCCGCCTACGAGAAACGCTCCATCGCCGTGTCCTCGAACCTGCACCCGGCGGCGTTCGGCGAGCTGATACCCAAGACCCTCGCCACCGCGACCGTCGACCGGCTGCCGCACCACGCCCACCTCTGCCAGACCACCGGCGACAGTGTCCGCCTCTCCCAAGCCCTCGCCGGCCAAGGGGTGAGGCCGTTGACCTGAGACCAGGCCCGTGATGGCCACCACCGGGCAGAACCCATGGCCACCACCGGGCAGATCCCACTGGCCCTTGACACTCCCGAAGCAGTCTCCCCGCGGTCCTCCTACCACCCGGCAGGAGCCCGCCGATGCCAAGGCTCTACAACGTCGGGTTTCACAGACTTTCGAAAGACACCAGCCTCCGTTCCTCCAGGACCTCGAGCCCCTCAAAAGAGGGTTCATTTCCGTGAACGCCGGACAGCACGAGGTCGCCTACCGTTTCCGGCGGCTGGGGAGACAGCTACCCCGACCCGGGACCACGGGCCCGAGCGGGGCACAGCTCCGGCTGCCGGGATGGCCGTGCGCCGTCACGAACGCCGGCTGGCCCAGTCGTGCCGTGAGGGGAGTGGAGTGGACGTGATGGTGGATGTCGGGGTGTCGCGGGCGTTGATGGATATGCGTTCTCGCGCGGTCTGCCGGGGTGGTGGCCGTTGTGATGTGGAGAAGCTGGTGCAGGTGGTGCTCGCGGTGGCGGTCCGCCACGCCGCGGAAACAGCGGCGCTGCCTGCTCAGCGCGGTGGTGGGGGGCGGCGGTGTCGTGAGGATGGGCAGCCCTGGCCGTGCGCGACCCACACCGACGTGGTGGGCAATCTGCTCGGCCGCCGGGCGTCGGCGTGAGGGCACGCCGACATGGGGCTGGCGGCGGGCTGGGATCGGGGAGGACGTGCTTTCGTGCTCTTCCTGCGCGTCCTGCCCGCCGCCGGTCATTGTTCTCCGGTGGGGTTGTTGTGTCGTCCCGTCCCAACCCCGGTTGCGGGACGGCCGGCGGCCCGACCGGGACTGGCCGCGGCCCGGCACCTCCGTACCGGTTCAGCCCTTTGCGCCTTTCGGGTTGGCCGGTGTGTGGGTGTCACCCCCCGGGGTCGCGGCCGTATTCGCCTCGGGGCGCCGTCCCGCCATCGGCTCACGTGGTGGGGGCGGCGCCCCGAGGCACCGTCAATGTCAACGATTTGGTGCGAGGGAGTGTGTGGTGATCGGTGAGGGGCCGTTGCCGCGGCGGATCGACACCTGTAGGCCGAGCACGGCGCGGATGTACGACTACTGGCTGGGCGGGAAGGACAACTACCTCGTGGACCGGGGGGCCGCCGCGAAGGTGCAGGAGGTCTTCCCGGATGTTCGCCGGCTGGCGTGGGCGAACCGAGCGTTTCTGGTGCGGGCGGTGCGCTACCTCGCCGAGCAGGGGGTTGATCAGTTCATCGATATCGGGACCGGGCTGCCGACCCCGCCGAACGTCCCCGAGATCGCCAGGGAGATCAACCCGGGGGCTCGCGCGGTGGGGGTGGACAACGACCCGATCGTGCTCGCGCACAACCGGGCCCTCGTCGCGGTCGATGACGGGATTTTGACCGTGGATGGGGATGTGCGTCACCCGGGGCAGATCCTCGCCGACCCCGAGCTGAACGCTCTGATCGACCTTGACCGGCCGGTGGCGGTGCTGCTGGTGGCGATCCTGCACTTCGTCACCGACGACGAGGACCCTGCCGGGATCGGCGTCTCGCCGGGGCCATAGCACCGGGGAGCTTCCTCGTCATCGCGGCGGCGACCTCCACCGGCGCCTCCGCCGAGATGAAACAGATCGAAGAGGTCTACAACACCTTTTGCAGGTCCGGCGCCTCCGCGCGGCAGGGGGCGCACCAGGACCCCCACACGTTGACCACGACCACGTGACCGCGTAGCGAGTCCAGCTGCAGCCGCTGCCCCGCAACGAGGGTTGGGCCTGCGACTGAGGGAGCCTGCACACGTTCGTGCGGAGTCCAGCGGGTGAGCCCTGTGCTGATCTGCCCAGCGTCCGTGCCGGAGCCCTCGGGTGCTCCGGTCGTGTCATGGTTCCGGGACTGCTTCGGCCCGGCGACCCGGGACGCCGGCTGATACTAACCACAATAGTAGATTGGCTATCCTGCTAGGCAGGCAGTGACCGCGATGGGCGAGCGGCCACCTCAGAGTCGGTGATCGTCGGACTGGTGGGTGAGTAGCGTGAGCGAGGTGGGTATGGAGGTGCCGGTGGAGGCTATCGACTTGTCCGCTGCGCCGACGCCGCGACCGACTCTTGCGCAGGTGGAGGTGGACGAGGAGACGGTGGTCTATGCGCCGGAGACGGATAGCACGCGGGTGCTGAACGCGGTGGCCACCGCGGTGTGGAGGTGTCTGGACGACCGGGCCTCGTTGCGTGAGTTGGCCGGGGACATCGCCGCGGTGTGGGGATGGGAACGTGGCGCTGTGGAGGCTGACCTGGTCGAGGTGGTGCGCGACTGGGGCCGTAAGGGCCTGCTTGGTGGGGTCGCGGCGGCGGGTGCGTGGGCGCCGGTGGGGGATGAGGTGTCCGCGGATCGGCGGTCGCCGCGTTTTGTGCCGGTGCCGCCGGGGGGTTGAGCGCGGCGCCACCGCCCGGTCTGGGCGGCGACCAGGACCGTGCAGGTCGGTTCGTATCTGCTCGGGGTGCGGTCGGAGACGCCTGAGTTGGACCGTCTCGTCGTACGCAGCCTCGCCGGGCACGTGGTGGAGGGTGTGCAGGCGCCGCCGAACTACGCGCTGCGGTTGGGGCATCAGCACGTGCTGCGTGCCTCATGCCAGCCATTGGTGCGCACCCGCTCGCTGCACCGGCTGCTGCGAGCGCTGCACGCGCTGCTTGCTGATCACGCCGCGGAACAGGACACCACGGCGGTGCGGGTGGAGACGCTGGTGCTGATCCGGGATGGCGCGGCGCTGCTGCTCCCGCCCGCGTTGCGGCCGTTGCTGTGTGTGGAGGACGAGCTGCGCCGGCGTGGTTTCCGGATCCTGGACGGGTGCGTAGCGACGCTGGAGATGGCCGATGGTGAGCTCGTGGTTGCGCCGCCCGTGATGCCGGTCGACTACGCTACCCTCGCGAGGGCGCAGGCCCTCGCGCCCGAACCCGCCGTTCCCCCGCCCACCGCCGAACCGGGTCGGTACCCGGTCCGGTTCTGGGTCACCACTACCGAAGGCCAAGGCGTCGAGGGCCATGCACGGGTGGCCGTACCACACCGCGGGGTGTTGGTGGCTCAGGCCAACGAACGGGTGCGAAACCGGGAGGCGGTCGGCGCCCAGGCTGCCCTGTCCACCCTGGCGCGAGCTACCTCCGGCGCGCATCCTCTCGCGATATCCCCGGCCAGGCACACCCACGCCGTACTGGACCAGCTCGTAGAACTTCTGGACCGCCATCGCTGAACGACCCAGATGCCCACCGCTTGGATACCCGAGCCCCAACGTCGCCCAGGTCGGAGCTGATTTCATGCCCGGTTCACGCGTTCACGCTGAAAGATGGCGTCGTTATTGCCTGAGTTCCGCAGCTGAGTGACTGGTTGGGGACGCGAATGTGGGGGTTGACCTGCGGAAACGCGTGTTGGGCCGGTGACACGGCGTGTCACTAGCCGGTTGGGGATGGGTAGCTCAGCTGGCGG
>JBOHCZ010000406.1:0-14446 GCA_050699195.1 Streptomycetales bacterium | reverse complement strand
GGGCCAGGTCGCGGGCAGCGCGATGGCCAGCACGGCGATCCCGGCCAGCTCCGGCGGCCGGGGCTGGCGGCCCGCGGTACGCCCCAGCCAGACCAGCACGCCTCCGGCGAGGCCGAGAAGGACCAGCCGCGTCACGACGAAGGCGCCGTACGGGGTCGCGAGGGTGCCGCCGAGCAGCTCAGGGTCCAGCACGTGCGCAAGCGACTCGCCGGCCACGTAGGGTCCCTGGAGCAGCAGAACCGCGACACCGCACGCGAGTGCGCAGGCCCACCCCAGGCGGACGAGCCGTTGCGCCCGCGGGTCCCCCCGCCCGGCAGGCCAGCAGACGATCATGAAAAACAGGCCGCCGAGCAGCACGGCGAGTGTCGCGTAGCCGACCAGGCGGAAGGCCCAGAAGACTGCGTTCACCGTGGCGTCCGCCGCGCCGCCCGCTGCCTGCTCGGCCAGACCCGCCGCCCGCGCCGCACCCACGCTGAACACGAACGCGCCGTTGATGGGGTGGGCGTCGGCGGAGACGACCCGCCACGACACCAGGTAGACGCCGTCACCGAGGCCGGGTGGCACGTCGAGGGCTACCCGCTCGGGGTGTCCGGGCACGCTCCGCGCCTGCTCACGGCTCAGGGTTCGGCCGTCGGAGTCCCTGAGCTCCACCGCATCGGGCACCGGCGTGACCTGTTCGCTGAAACGCAGGACGACGCGCTGCGGCAGCGCCTCGACGTGCTCACCGTTGACCGGCGAGGTGTCGACCAGTTCCGCGTGCGCGTACGACCTGGGCGCGGCGATCAGCAGGGTCCCCAGTGCCGCGCCAAGCACGACGAGCAGGGAGGCGAGACGCCGTCGGGCTAAGTGGGGCGGCAGCGACGTCGACACGGTTCCTCCTGTGGTCCTCGGCGCTACCGCCTCAACCGGCTGTCCCGGCAGCGGTCGCAACGACACGGCTTTGGGTCAGGGCTTGTAGAAGGAGGGGTCGTGGGGCCGGCCCAGGATACTGCGCCCGATGGTGGCGAGGATGTGGTCGTCGTTGTCGTGGCGGATGTAGAAGGACAGGTCACGCAGGACCCGCTCGACCGGGCTCGGCCGGACCAGGCAGCGCGCCCCGCACGCGCGGATGCAGTGGTGCACGGTCTGCTCCGCGAGATGCTCGATGAGGTGGCGTGCGCGTCCCCCAGCGAGCTGGGCCTCGTCACGGTGCCCCTGGTCCCACAGCCGGGCCACGTGCGCCAGCCAGAGGTGCGCCGTCTCCACTCCGACCGCCATGCTTCCGACGCGCTGCTGCACGTACGGGTCGCCTCCCTTGTCCTGATGGGTGACGTATTCCAGGGCGTATTCGTAGCACGCCTCGGCGGCTCCCAGGAAGCTCGCGGCGTAGTGCGGGATGAACGCCGTCTGCCAGCCCTGTCCGAGGTACCCCCCGGGGGGCCCGATACGGTCGGCGTCGGGGATGACCGTGCGGTCGAAGCGGACCAGGTGGCTCACGGTGGCCCGCATGCCGATGGGGTCCCACCACGACCCGTCCTCGGACACCGTGGGGTCACTCAGGTCGCAGGCGAGCATGAGAAGACCCGACCCGGAGCCGCTGGCGTGGCGGGCGCCACCCGGCCCTTCCGGGTCGACGAGCAGGATCGCCCACCGCGCGCCGGTGGCGCTTGTGGCGAAGACCTTGGTGCCCTCGACGACCCAGTTCTCCCCCTCCCGGGTCACGGTGGTCCCGAAGCGGCGTCTCTCGCCGGGCTTGGGCGCCTGTGGCTCGCCGCTCCACGCGACCCAGGTGTCGCCGCGCCTGACCACCCCGTCGAACCAGCGGGCCTTCTGCTCGTCGTTGCCCAGGGCGTCGATCAGCACCAGGGAGTTCGCGTGCCCCTCCCAGCAACGGCCCAGCGAGAGGTCCGCCCTGGCGAGCTCCCTGGTCATCATCCACAACCCCAGGGTCTCGCCGCACTGCGGGCCGAGGCCGAGGCCGCCGAACTCCTTCGGGATGGTCGGGGCCGAGAGCCCGGCCGTGAAGAGGTCGTCGAAGTCGGCTGCCGGGAAGGTCGCACTCCGGTCGTAGGCGTCGGCACGTGGCGCGAAGTTCTCGCGCGCCAGCTTTCCCGCGCGGTCGACGACGGAGTGGGTCTCCGAGTCCAGTGCGAGACGCAGATCCATGGCTGGCATCCGCCCTTCAGGAGAGGTAGAAGTGCGCCCGGGTGAAGTAGTCGGAGCGACCGCTGCCGTCGGTGAAGCTGGTGCTCGCGTCCACGCTCAGCATCCACCGGTTCAGGTAACCGACCAGCATCACGCGCTCGAAACCCAGGTCGTAGCGGGCCAGGAAGGCCACGGCCGCGCACGCGGCGACGTCGTCCGCGTACGCCCTGCCGGGGACCTCCCCCCAGTCGTAGGGCTCCGGGGAGGTGGCACCCAAGGCACGTACCCACAGCGCGCCGTCACGATCGGTGAGCTCCACGCGATGCAGCCCGGGCGATACGACATCGAAGTTGACCCAGCCACCCAGCAGGGGCGCCAGGTCGATCTTGTCCGGCGCCGGCCGGTCGAGGAGGTCGCGAGCCCGGGTGAGGCCGGAGGTGGTCATCTCACCCCCTCGCGGTAGAAGAACTCGCGGGTCCAGTAGTCGGCTCGGCCACTGCCGTCCAGGAAGGTGTTGTAGCTGGTCACTGAGAGGACCCCGGTTCTGTAGTAGGCGGAGAGCAGAGTGCCGAGGAACCCGAAGTCGAAATGCGCGTGAAAGGCCCAGGCAGGCCCCCCGGTCACGTCGGGCGCCAGCGGGGTGGCCCGCGCCTCGCCCCAGTCGTAGGGCTTCGGCGCCCCGGCGCCGTACGCCCGGACCAGCAGAGTGCGGTTACGTTCCGTGATCGCCAGGCGCAGGATCCCGCCGGATGTGCCTCTGTCGGTGTTGATCCACCATCCCACGAAGCGGGACACGTTGGGGGGCTTGTCGGGCAGGGCCCGGTCTCCGGGCCGCTCGTCGAGTCGGGCGTAGTCCACGGACTGCATGCTCACCTCACCTCGCGCGCGGCCCGGTCACCACCGGCGGAAAGCCGTCATCATGAACTAGTGCCGGGCCTGGAGTTTCGGACCTGACAACCCGGGAAGCTCCGTGAGCCGGTGCCTCACCTGCCCCTGGATCCGGAGGGCGCACCGCCGGTAGGACTCCACCGGCCCGCCGGCCGGGTCGGGGATGTCAGCCCTCGGGTCGAGGCAGAAGGTCCTGCGGGCGACGTGCGGAGCCAATGCGATCACGGCGTCGCGCTGCGCCCGCGTCATGCACCAGACGACTGTGTTGCGGGTGCACAGCGACGGGGTCAGCCGGCGTGCCCGGTGAGCGGGCGCCGGCACCCCCAGCTCTCGTAGCGCGGTCGCCGCCTCGGGAGCCAGCGGCGCCCCGGGAGAGCGCACATCGACCCCGGCGCTCGTCACGACCCAGTCCTGGGAGCCGGTGGCATCCAGCTCCGCCCGGGCGATCGCCTCCGCCATCGGCGAACGGCTGGTGTTTCCTCCGCAGACGAACAGCAGGCGCCTGGCCGCCCCCACCCCGGGGATGGGCACCCAGCGCTGCCACGCGGGGTAGCTCAACGCGGCTACGGCGCACACGATCAACCCGGCCGCGGTGAGATCGGTCGCGCCCGGCGGGTCGACTCCCGCGAATGCGGCGAACAGGAACGAGGCGACGATGCCGGAGAACAGGCTGGCGCAGCGGTTGGCCGGGACACACCAGGTGTACTCCCGCGGGTCGAGGTAGATCAGCGTCCCGAAGATGAACAGCGTCTCGTAGAGCAGACCGACGACGAAGGCGGGGATGGCCGCCGGCGTGAACAGGAACGACGTGAACCCCTCACGCAGCATCAGGAAGGGCTCGCCGCCCGGCCAGACGAGCGGCCCGACGAGCGCCGGGACCGCGCAGAGGAGGACCTGCAGTCCGGTGGCGGAGATGTGCTCCTCGACGAAGTAGCCCCGGTCCACCTTCCGGTTTCCGGTCTTGGCGCGCCGGCTCATGATTTCGAAGCGGCCGGTGTAGCCGAGCAGGTACACCCCGACGCTGAGGACTGCGGCTGCGGTGAGGGTGTAGCTGTCGACGTTGCTCAGCGCGACCGCCACCGCGACGAGGCTGAACCCCAAGGCCACCCAGGAGTTGGTCTGGATCGTCCTGCGTCGCGCCGCGTCGACGATCGGCGAGAGGATCAGCACTCCCCCACGCATCAGCAGCAGCATGAACAGGATCGAGGCGCCGACGAACGTGTAGTTCAGGGTGGTGGTCCCGATGATCAGCGCCGTGAACAGCCCCGCGATGAGGGTCGCACGGCCGGGGCCTGGGATATCGCGGCCCGCGACCCGGAACCGCCGGGCGTAACGCCACCAGCCGCTGACGGCCAGGAAGCACACCGCGCCCACCAGGGTCCCCAGCGCGGCAGCAGGGAGCAGGACGAGCCCGGCGACCGGCTCTTCGTAGCCGGGGACGGCACCGCTCGACAGGGACTTCACGAGCAACGAGTAGGGGGTGTACCAGGCGAAGTAGCCGATGGCGAGTCCGAGCATCCCGAACGCCGCTGATCTGGTTCGTAGCGTCATGACCTCTCCACACCTTCGCGGGCGGCCGCGCGATCCGGCATGGGTCGAAACGGCCACCCGCGAGGGGCAATCGACGGCTTGACCAGGGGGGGTATGGCCAAGATGTCCGGTTACCGTGGCATGGCGGCCATTGGTTGTACAACGAAGTAATTCCCCTAGGGGTGGGGGTGTCCGCCAGTGCACGTCCGATGGATGAGCACGCGGCGGTTGCCTGGTCACTCAGACCATGGGGATGCCCCGACTCCCAGGTCACCGCTGGCGTCGAAGAAGTAGTCCAGGGGCATCGCGACGAGACTCTGCGTGCGCATCGTCCCCGACTGCACGAACTTGGAAATGGCCGCGAAGGCACTCTCCGGCGGACCCGAGATGTCAAGGATGAACATGAAGTCGTACTGGCCGAGCAGCACCCAGGCGGACTCGACACGCACGCCCATGCCTTCTAACTGGGAGCGCAGCTCCTCGAACTGCTCCGCCTGTAAGCGCGTCGGTGCCTTCACGGCCCTAGCAAGCAGCACGACGTTCATGGCCGGCTCCTCGGAGGCAGGCAGGTATCACCGGGAGTGTCGCGGATGGAGCGGCTCTTGCATAGCCAGAGATCATGAAGTATAGCCTTGTTTTTGAACCTTTGTCAGAGAAATTGCGTGAACAACGTGGTGGCCTAGCCTGCTTACCGGGATCCTGGTCGCTACCGGGGCCGACGTGGAGGCGGCCCCAGATCCCACTCCCGTCCGACCGCCGGGGGCAAACGTGGAAACGTACTTACATGTGGCCGTGCAGCACCGTTTTCGCCTGCTGCGCGAGGTGCTCACGGCCTACCTGGACCGTCATCGGCGATTCGTGGTCGTCGGGACCACCTCGGTGGAGTCCGACCTCCTGCGGCTGTGCGTGCTACGCCGGCCCGACGTCGTGCTTCTGGAAGCCGACGCCGAAGAGTGGGACCCGGTGGAACTGATCACACGTCTGCGCCGAAGGCATCCCCGAGTCCACATTGTGGGGTTCCACCAATCGCTGTCTCCAGACCGGATGCGAGCCGTACACGAGGCCGGGCTCAACTCGCTCGTCCTGGGCTCCGCAGGATTAGAGGCGGTGCTCGCCGCGCTCGACGATGCGCGGGAGGAAGGGCCGGCAGGCGTCCCGCGGGAACCGGGACGCACGCTGAGTCCCCGCGAGCTCGACGTGCTCCACCTGCTGGCCATGGGACGTACCGGCCAGCAGGCCGCCCGGGCGTTGGGGATCAGCCTCCACACCGTCGAGAACCACAAGCGTCGAGTCTTCGCCAAGCTGGGTGTGCGCAGTCAGGTCGAGGCCGCGGCGATCGCGGCTCGCCTGGGGCTCGCCCGTCCCCGTGATAGAGAAGGTGGAAGCTCGCGCCTGCGCGCGCTCATGCGACCCAAGGTGGCGGGGCTCGTACGGGGCCGGCCGGGGCCCACCCTGGAGGCCGTACGGCGGCTGCTCGCCCAGCACCGCATCACGCTGCGCGACAAGGAGGCCGGCCTAACGCCAAGCTCTGCCGGGAAGGGTCAGACCGCCGACCTCATTGCCGTGCTCGTCGACCCGGAGCCCGAGGACTGGCACGAGTTGGGGGGCTGCGACGCCGGGACACCGGTCATCGTCGTCGCCACTGGCGCGCTACGCCACGCGGAGAAGGTCGACGCGATGCGGCGTGGCGCGTCGGCGATCATGCCCGCCAGCCAGATCGACCCGCGCCTGAAGACCGTGGTCGACCTGGTGCGGGAGGGGTACCTGCTGATCGACGACCAGCAGGCCCGGAGCCTCGTCGGGCGCGCGCGGCAGGGGCCCGGCCCCCCGCTGCCCGGGTGGCCCCTGAAACTGACCGGGCGCGAGCGGGACATCCTCGCGTCGATCGAGTGCGGGCACTCGGTACGCCAGACAGCACGCCGGTTAGGCATCTCGGCCCGTACCGTCGAGAATCTCCAAGCCCACCTGTTCCGCAAGCTGGGTGTCCACAACCGGGCAGCTGCCCTCGCGACCGCCCTGTCTCTGGGGTTGACCGATCCCGGAGAAGGGCGGCGGCTGCGTGACCCCCGCGCCACGGCTGACGGCGGCTCGGCCCTGACCCTACCCGGACGGGTGGCATCGCCCGCGGCACACTCGTCCCCTGCCAGCCATGAACATAGGCCTGCGCTGCGGGGGCCTCAGTCGGTGCGTCCGTCACCTTGAGTAACGAACCGCGTCTGCCTCGATGGGTACGGCATCAAGATCTACAATGCAAACCCCTAGGGGAGATTGCTTGCTGGCACCATCACGTTCACCGTGGTAAAGATGATCTTCATGGCATCTCATGCGGTTCGGCGGCTGCGCTTTCACTGGAGTATTCCGGCCTCCGGAGGTGTCGACGTCACACGGGGTGCGACGGCCCGAGCACAGACCAGCGGTCTACCCGATATCGATGTGCACATTGCCTTCTGCCGTCTGGCCGAAAACGCTGGTATGGATTCGGTGCTGGTGCCGATCGGCTACTACCGCGCGGACCCGGTGACGATGGCGGCCGCGATGGGCGCGGCGACGAGCACCCTGAAGTTCATGCTTGCCTCCCGTACCGGCATCGTGGCACCGACCTACTTCGTGCAGCAGGTCAATACCGTCTCGGCAGTCACGGATGGGCGGGTCTCCATCAACTCCGTGGCAGGCCATTCTCCGGATGAGCAGCGTTTCTTCGGCGATCCTGTGGCACACGACGAGCGCTACCGCCGCGCCGATGAGTTCTGGACGATCTGCCGTGCGATGTGGGGTGACGACCATCCGACGACTTTCGCCGGGCGCTACTACCGGATCGACGGGGCCCGACCCGGCATGCCGTTCGTCTCGGCAGAGCGCTCTCGTCCGGAGATCTACATCAGCGGCAACTCCGCGGAGGCCGAACAGGTGGCCATCAAACATGCCGACTGTCACCTGCGGTTCGCCGATGCACCCGACCGGCTCACTCCGCGCATCACCCCCGTGTTGGCAAGTGGCACCGAGGTCGGGCTCGTACTTTCTATGATCGTGCGGCCAACCCGCGCCGAGGCGCTGCGGGCCGCAGAGGAACTCATTGAGCGCGCCGGTGAAAAGGCCCGCGAGGTTCAGCGCCGATTTCTGGCGCGATCGGACTCGGTCGGCTTCGCGACGACCCACGCCATGGCCGAGAAGGAGAGCTGGCTCACACCATATCTCTGGATCGGTGCTGTCCCCTACATGGGACCGCCTTCCATATCATTGGTCGGCACGCCGGAGGACGTAGCCGAAGGCCTCCTTGAATTCGGTCGGATCGGCATCAGCCAGTTCATCTTCCAAGGCCGTCCTGATATCGATGTTATGACCGCGTTCGGCCGCGATGTGCTGCCGCTGGTCAGGGCCCGGGAAAGCGCTAAGTCGGCCACACCGGAAAAGAAGCCCGCACGGCAGGAGGCAGAGCGGCAATAAGAACGACCATTCCGATGAGGAGCGCGAAGCGTGGGCACTTGGATTTCCACACGTACCGGTCAATTTAGCTTCTTCGACGCACAGCTCGCTCATCCGGATTGGAGCGGGAAACGGGTCCTCGACTTCGGGGGCAATGTCGGTAACCTGCTACTCGATTCCGAAGGCCATATCCAACAGAAGAACTATTGGTCGATCGACGTCTCACAGGACGCTATTCCCGAGGGTCAGCGGCGCCATCCAGATGCGCATTTTATCTTCTACGACCGCTACAATTTCGAGTATAATCCCTTTGGAAAGCCAGGGGCGCCGATCCCCGAAGACGATACGCGGTTCGATGTCATCGTCGCGTGGTCGGTATTCACCCACACCAGCCAAGCCGAGATGCTTGAGCTCGTCGACAACCTGCAGTCGCTGCTCGCCGACGGGGGAAGCCTCGCGTTCACGTTCCTCGATCCGTCTTGGACTCCTGCGCCGGCTTGGGCCCGCGACGATGAGGCCCCAGGACTATCCAACCTGGCGTGGCGCCTCGAAGCTCGGCGCAAGGTGAACCCGAGCGTCGACGTGAACGAGCTGCTTGCCCGAGCGGCCCGGCAGAAGTTGACGTGGGTGACGCTGGTCAACGACGACGAGCTATACTTCGGCCCCGGCGACGACGGCATCTCGACGGACAAGCCGCAGCGGGCCTACATCACCTTCGCCACCCGCCAGTATATGCAACAGCTCTTTCCGGACGCGCGGATCTTGCCCCCGGTACCACCCGAGCGACACCACTGCGTGGTCATAAACGGCGCCGGCACACCGGGAATCTAGCGATGGAACCCACGACTACCACAGGGCAGCGGTTCCACTGGAAACCCGCGACCAGGGGACCTGAGCGCGCAACTGCCGTGACGGCGACAAACGACGACACGGATCTGAACAAGCAGCTGACGCTTTGCCACGAGGCAGAACAGCGCGGTGTCGACTCGGTGCTCATCGATTTCGGTTTCGGCAAGCCCGATCCGTTCGCCTGGGCGGCGGCGCTCGGCAGGCGGACCACCCACCTCAAGCTGCTCGTCGCGGTCCGCGCCGGGGTCTCCTCCCCGACCTACTGCGTCCAGCAGGTGAACACCGTCGCAGCCGTCACCGGAGGACGGGTGTGCGTCGCCATCGCGGACGAAGGCACGCCCGACGACCAGCGCTACTACGGCGACGTGCTCGGCCCCGACGCACGGCACAGACGCAGCGATGAGTTCTGGAGCGTGTGCCACGGACTGTGGCGGGACGACGAACCCGTGGACTTCAGCGGATCGCACTACCACATCGAAGGCGCCAAGATCACCACCCCGTTCGTGTCGCAAGGCCGGAGCCGACCGGAGATTTACGTCGCCGGGGACTCGGAACAGGCGGCAGAGATCGCCGTCCGACATGCCGACTGTCTCTTCGTCCCGGCCGCCTCTCCGGAGGGCATGGCGTCACGCATGCGGCCGGTGCTCGAGAGCGGCACGGAGGTCGGGCTCGAGGTCTCGCTGATCGCAGCAGCCAAGCGTGATGACGCCATCCGAAACGGACAGGCGCTGCTCGGGCAGGAGCAGAACTGGCTGACGCCCCACCTGTGCGCTGTCGCGCCCGATCAGGGGTCGAAAGCGGTCGCGCTCGTCGGCTCGGCGGCGGACGTCGTCGAGGCGATCTTCGAGTTCCAGGCGGCCGGTGTCACGCAGTTCCTGTTCACCGGTTACCCGGATCTGGAGCAGATGGTGTTCTTCGGCGAGGAGATCCTGCCGCGGGTTCGGGAGCGGGAACACGCCCGGGCGGGGGGCGGCTCGGTTTCCCCGCCCGGCCCGAAGTAGGGAGACGTGGGAATGACGAGCACGCCATACGTCCGTGCGGCCGATCGAGTAGCCGACGGCGAGCCTCGACTCAACGGGGCCGGGTTCGACCTCGCCCCCCTCGAGGGCGACTGGGTCAGTGCGACCAACGCTCCCGGTGGCCTGTCCCGCGTGCTGCTGCGTCAGCACGACGGGGAGCTTCTGATCCGGGCCTACGGTGGCGGCGAGCCACGGCCGGGCGACTGGGGTGAGGTGCCGGCGTACCCGGTCTTCAGCGATGGTCCGGACTCCACCACCGGCTTCGGGTTCTTCGCCGTCTTCAACGGCGAGTCCGTGCGAACCGAGTTGCAGACCTACGTCGGCCTCGGCTTGCTCATCGTGCACGCGTTCTGGCGCTTCACCGACGGTAGTGATCGCCGGAATTATTTCTCCCGGGAGTTCTTCGTCCGGGCCGATGCCGAACGACCGGCTGACGACGGCCGTCCTGACGGCGGGGCCCTGCCGGCAGCTCTGCACACTGGCTGCAACGATCCCGCGGGGCTGGCCGGGTCGTGGGTCAACACGGACCAGGCGGCCAGGGGCATCGGCACGATCGAAAGCACGCTCCGTGACGGCACCCTCGTGCTACAGCCGTCGGGGATCGGTCCGGACGGCCCGATCGACTGGGGTGAGGCCAGCACGTCGCTCTACGTGGACGCCGCGAACCCCAGCGGCCCTCCGGCGCTGCTCGCCACCCACGACCATGGCTTCATGCGCATCCACCTGCAGGCGAGGATCAACATCGGCGTCTTCGTCGTCGCCCAGTACGCGGAGTTCACCGACGCCAGCGGGCGCGCCAACTACTTCATGCGCGAGGTCTACCGCCGGTAGGCCGGCGGACGACGTTCTCCGCACGGGACACCGTCCCTTCGATCGAGGGATCCCGGGGCGACTGATGACCCGGAGGGAAGACAGATGAAAGAAAGGACCAGATGCGATGCGCATCATGTTCACCGTCATCGGCTCTGCCTCACACTTTTACTCGATCACGACGGCCGCTTGGGCATGCCGAGCAGCCGGACATGAGGTGGCACTCGCCGCTCCGTCACAGATCACGAAGGACGTGATCAGCTCCGGACTGCCATTCGTCGCCGTAGGTCAGGCTCCTGACCTCGCGACGAGAGTGCGGGAGGCCGGATTCGAGTTAACCGTTGACCAGCAGCAGTGGCCGGTGGACTGGCCGGTCAAGCGGCACTCGTTGCACGACTGGCAGCGCCGCTTGCTGGAGGTCTTTGGGTTAAACCAGATCACGATGGCGGAGGCTATGGCCGATGACTTGGTCGAGTTCGCACGGGACTGGCGACCCGCCCTTATCGTGCACGACGGAGCGACCCTCGCGGGCCCGGTGGCAGCCAGCGTCCTCGGAATACCGAACGTCAGCTATTTAGCCGGCTCGCCCGGCTCCCCACGGCTGGAACTGCGAGCGAACGGGACCCAGCCGCTGCCACAGTACGTGGAGCTGTTCGAGCGGTTCGGTGCCGCCGTACGCGTGACCCCGACACTGACGGTGGACCCGTGTCCGCCCAGCATGCGTTTCGGAAACGAGGAGCCCCGCCGCCACGTCCGATACATCGCCTACAACGGGCACGGGGCCGTACCTCGGGACTTGGACGAACCACGTGACCGCCCCCGTGTCTGCCTCACCTGGGGACACACCTCGGTCAAAGGCTTGGGCGCCAGCGTGGCCGAGCCCTATCGTGCCGTGGTCGACGCCTTGCACGACAAGGACGTCGAGATCCTGGTGGTCACGACCGAAGCACAGCGTGACATGCTCGGCGCACTTCCGCCGGGGTCGCGGTTCCTCGGGGCCATACCCCTGCAACTCGTCCTTCCCCACTGCGACGTCATCGTGCACCATGGGGGAACGCTCACAGCGTTGAGCGCTGCGGTGCTCGACACTCCGCAGCTCGTCATTACCGTCAAACCCGAGACGACCGCCACCGCCGGGCGGTTGGCCACGACGGGCGCAGCCGCGCACCTACCTTACCAGAGCCTACCCAGCGACGCGACGCGTATGGAGGTGATCGCTGACGTGATGAACAAGTTACTCGAGGACCCCAAGTACGTTGAGGCGGCCCAGCGGCTCGGTCGGGAGATCGAGAGTCTGCCCACTCCCGCCGACCTGGTGCCCGAATTCGAGGCGCTTCGCGACTGAGGAGACCGATCTCGATGGACCGACTAGTCACGTCACCCGTCTTCGTTCTATCCTCCGCCCGCTCAGGCTCGACGCTTCTGCGCAGCTTGCTCGACACGCACTCTCAGATCTTCGCACCTCAGTTGAATATTAGTGACCTGCAGGTCACTCTATCCACCAATTGGGTGGAGTTAGCAATGCAGCGGTTTGAGCTGGACAATCGGGAAATCGAGCACATCTTGTGGGATCGGCTCCTGCACGGGCTTTTAGTGGACAGCGGTAAGAGGATCATCGTCGAGAAAAACGTGAGAAACTCCTTTATTTGGGAGCGCCTCGCAGAGTGCTGGCCGAAGGCTAGATTCGTCTTCCTCCTTCGCCACCCTGCCAACATCGCGGCCTCGTGGATGGAGATGGCTACCGGAGCCGAAAGCCTGACGGGCATTCTTGACAGGATGCTCAGCTATATCGACGGCGTGGAAGGAGCCCGCAGCGCCCTGGACGGACTCACCGTCCGATATGAAGAACTCACCGCATATCCGGAGCAGCAGACACAGCGTCTGTGCGATTTTCTCCAGGTGCCTTGGGAGCGCGACATGCTCGACTACGGCCGCGTGGACCGCGGCCCGTTCGTACGGGGCTACGGCGACTGGGGCGACAAGATCCGTTCCGGCCAAATCCAGCCAGGGCGCCCACTGCCCGAGACTCATGAAGTCCCAGCCGAACTGCAAGCCCGATGTCATACGTGGGGCTACCTGCCCTGACCGCTGCAGTTGTCTCACCTCTACCAGACAATGTGAAAGACTCATATTCAGCAAGGAATCTGAAGTCACAAGAGATTTGTGGGCTGCGTGTTGTTTTAGTGTTCAGCGTCGGCCCTCAACCTAGCCCACGTAGATTGCATAGGAGTCTCCAGTGGACCTAGCTATCGACGGCGGTATCCCAGTTCGCTCCGATCCGTTTTCCAGCTGGCCACAGTACGGGGAAGCCGAGCGTGAGGCGATCCTGCGAGTTCTTGAGGACGGTCGCTGGCAGCGTCCGTTAAGCCCCTACAGCACCGAGGGCGTGACGCCCCTCTTCGAGGCCGAGTTCGCGGAGTTCAACGGCGCTCCCGCCGTCTTGGGGGTGGCCAATGGAACTCTTGCGCTGCAGCTCGCCCTCGATCTCATCGGAATCGAGCCCGGCGACGAGGTTATCGTTCCGGCCTTCATGCCGATCATGACCGCGAATGCCGTCCGGCAACGCGGGGGCGTGCCCGTACCTGTCGATGTTGACATCGCGTCGTTCTGCATGGCCCCTAGCGCTCTCGAGGCGGCTAGGACCGAACGCACCAAGGCCGTGATACCGGTTCACCTCGGCGGCCAACTCGCCGACATGGAGGCGATCAACCAATGGGCCGACCACATCGGCGTCGCTGTTATCCAGGACGTCGCCCAGGCCCACGGCGCCCGCTGGAAGGATCGCAGACTCGGCGAGTTCGGCACCGTGGCGACCTTCAGCTTCGAGCGCCGCAAGGTGATGACGGCCGGCGAGGGCGGTGCCGTGCTCCTCCATGACCGAAAGTTGTACGACCAGGCATTCGTCCGTCAGAGCTCCGGTCGCTTTCCAGGTTTACCGGAAACCGCCGCATCCAACTACCGAATCACCGAGTTCGCCGCAGCCATCCTGCGCGCCCAGCTCGCGAGGCTACCTGAACAGATCCGGCACCGGCAGCATCGCTGGAGGCAGCTAACCCACCTCATGTCCGAGATTCCCGGCATTATGCCCAGGCCCGGCGACCCGCGGTGCACTGTGGACCCGCATTCCATGGCGTTTTTCCTACTCGACCCCGAGGAGTGCGGTCACCTGCCCCGGGACGTTGTGGTGAGGGCACTGTCCGCGGAAGGCATCCCGGCGTTTCGTGCCTACGTCCCGATCTACCAGCTTCAAGCGTTCTGGGACGGTTCCTCCGAGAATCTTCCCTCCAAGCGGGAACTGAGCGCGGCGTGCCCCAACTCAGAATACATCGCGAAGTGGGGCTTGCATATGTTCCACCCGGTGCTGCTCGGCGATGTGCAAGACGTTCAAGACATCGCTGACGCATTCGAGAAGGTCCTGAAGGGCCTACAAGAGCGACAGATCCGTCGGCCCTCTACGTGATTGATTCCGTGGAGGATCTGAGGTAATCAGGGATGGCCGAGGCGCCGCAGCAGGCTCAGGCCGGTGAGGATGCCCGGAGTGGAAGACCGATGGCAGCACGGACCTCTGCGATCGGCATGCGACGGCCGGTCATCAGATGGAACTGGCGCTGCATCTCGACCAGCATCATCTCGCGTCCGTCGATGGCCAGGTGGCCGCGCGACCGGGCGGCGGCGATCAGCGGAGTATCGCCGGCGCGGTAGGCCAGTTCGAGGACCACGGCGCCGGAGGACAGACCGTCGAGCGAAAACGGTAATGCGTCGGTGACCGGGGTGGCGTGGACGAGCAGCGTGCACCCGTCGGC
>JBOHCZ010000405.1:0-6243 GCA_050699195.1 Streptomycetales bacterium | reverse complement strand
GGGTGGCGCGGGTGCCCTTCCCGGCGATGCGCTGGCGGGTGATGCGCGGCCCGTGGTACGACAACGCGATCGCGACGCTCGACGTGGACGGCCCGCGCGCAACGGTGCGCTGGGAGGCGGCACGGCGCGGCGGGGCGGGAGAGGGCGTGCTGCACGAACTGGGGACCGCCGCACTCGCCGGGCCGGCGGGGGGCGGGTCCTAGAGCGCGTCGAGATTGACGACGATCGCCTCCTGGGTCGACCGCGCCAGCACGACGACGGCCTCGTGCTCGGTCGAGGGGTTCTCCTCGCGGTGCGCAACGTAGGGCGGGACGAACACGTAGTCGCCCGGTGCTGTATCGAGCCGCCGCTCCTGCCCCGTCACCGGCTCCCGGAACACGAACACCGGGTTGCCTGAGACCACGTAGATCGCGGTCTCGGACTCGCCGTGGTGGTGGTTCGCCGAGGCGGTGGCGGGTCGCACGACCGTGCGGCCCATCCAGATCGATCGGGCGCCGGTGAGATCGCCGGAGATGGCCGCGGCCCGCCGCATGCCCGCGCTCTGCGCGGTCTCGTCGGACAGTTCGCCGGGGCGGACGTGGTGAAGCCGGTCCATGGGCGAAGTGTCGCACGTCGGCACGGGGTCGCTGGGCCCATAGTTGACCGTACGTACGGGCAGAATAGGCTCAGCGACCGTACGGAAGGGGTGCGCGTATGACCCGGAGCGACCCGGAGGCCACGCGACACGAAGGCATGCTCGTGCGGCGCCACGACCACGTCGCCGAGATCGTCCTTGACCGCCCGCAGGCGATGAACGCGGTCTCCACCCGCAGCGCGCGCACCACGCTGGAGGTCGGCTCCGCCATCGCGGCGGACCGGGAGGTTCGGGCCGTGGTGCTCTCGGCCACCGGCGGCCGGGCGTTCTGCGTCGGCGCCGACCTCAAGGAGCGTGCCGTCCTCACCGACGCCCAGCTGCTCGCGCAGCGCCCGCTGTTCCGTGCCGCGTTCGCCGCGATCCTCGACCTGCCGGTCCCGACGGTCGCGGCGGTGACAGGATACGCCCTCGGCGGTGGCTTCGAGCTGGCTCTCGGCTGCGACCTCATCGTCGCCGACGACACCGCCGTGTTCGGTCTCCCCGAGGTGGGTCTCGGCGTCATCCCCGGCGGTGGGGGCACCCAGCTGCTGGTGCGCCGGGTCGGCTGGTCCCGGGCTCGCGACCTGGTCTTCACCGCACGGCGGATCGACGCCGACGAGGCCGACCGGTACGGTATCGTCGACCGCCGGGTCGTCGGCCGGGGGACAGCGCGCGCTGCCGCGCTCGAGCTCGCCACCGCGATCGCGCGCAACTCGCCGGTGGGGCTGCGCAACGCCAAGCGCGCGCTGCGGTTGGGCGCGGACCTCCCACTCGATGCCGCGCTCGAGGTCGAGGACGCCGCCTGGCGCGCCACGGCGTTCTCGGGCGACCGGGCCGAGGGGGTGCGGGCCTTCGTGGACAGGCGCGCGCCGCACTGGCCGGGAGAGTGAGAGCCGGGATGCGACGCGAACGGTCCGGCAACCGCCGGGAGGCCATCCTCACCGTCTTCACCAGGCACGTCGCCGAACGTGGGTACGACGGCACCAACTTCGCCGAGCTCGCCGCGGAGCTAGGGATCTCCAAAGGCACGATCGTCCACCACTTCGGCAGCAAGCACCGGCTGCTGCGTGAGCTGCACGAGTCCTACATGCGGCGACGGCTCGGCGAGGCCCGGCTGCTCGTCGAGCGGCTGCGCACGCCCGCCGAACAGATCGCCGCGCTGGCCTACGCCTTCGTGCTCGCCCAGGTGCAGGACCGCCCGACGACCGTGGCCTTCCAGCGGGAGATCGTGCGTTTCGCAGCGGACGCCATGATGAGCGAGGTGCGCCGGATGCGCGACGAGCATCGTGAGCTCGTCGAGGGTGTGCTGCGTGCCGGCATGGAGTCGGGGGTCTTCAGGCCCGGAGACGTGCGCCTGCAGGGCCTGCTCTTCGCCGGGTCCGCGCAGTCGGCCTGGACGTGGTTCGACCCCGCGGGGCCGCGCTCGGCCGACGAGATCGCCGCCGCGCTGGTCGATCTCGTCGTCGGCGGCCTGCTCGTCGACCGCAGCGGTCTGGGACGGCTCGCCGACCCCGGCGGGCCGATCCCCCGCACCGTGCGCCGGTGCATGGAGGAGGTCGCAGCAGGGCTCCCCCGCGCGCCGGTCGGCGGCGCCTTCCCCCCAACGTTACCGACAAGTATGGTTTGACCGTACGTGCGGTCAGTCAGCCGTGGCGTCGAAAGGTGCGATATGGCAGGCCAGCACAAGCCCACGCTCGGCGCGCTGCTCGAGGACCTTGCCACCGAACGCGACGACCTCCACAAGGTGCTCGGCACCCTCGACCCCGGCGGCTGGGCGGTGGCCACGCCCGCCGAGCCGTGGACCGTCCGCGACCAGGTCGTCCACCTCGGGTTCTTCGACCGGGTGGCGACCCTCCCAGCCACAGATCCCCCCGCGTTCGAGGCCGAGCTGCGCAGCGCCCTCACCGACTACGAGGCCTACATGCGAGGCCATCTCGAGGACGGCCCCCCGCCGGGGGGCGACGTGCTCGCCTACTGGGCGCGCGAGGCGGCGGCCTTCGACCACGCCTACCGAAACCTGGACCCCTTCGCCCGGCTGCCCTGGTTCGCCACCCGGATGTCGGCCCGCAGCATGGTCACCGCCCGCCTCATGGAGACATGGGCCCACGGCCAGGACGTGTGCGACGGGCTCGGCGTCGCCCGGGTGCCGACGGCACGGCTCCGGCACATCGCACACCTCGCCATCCGCGCCCGCCCATACGGATGGGTGGTCCGCGACCGGCAGCCGCCCGCCGAGCCGATCCGGGTCGAGCTGACCGCCCCGGACGGGTCGACCTGGACGTTCGAACCCGAAGGCACCCAGTGTGTGCAGGGCAGCGCCCTCGACTTCTGCCTCGTGCTCAACCAGCGCCGGCACGTCGACGACACCGGGCTGCGGGCCCGCGGCGCGGACGCGCAGGAATGGCTGCGCATCGGGCAGGCCTTCGCGGGGCCGCCAGGACCGGGACGCAGGCCGGGCCAGTTCACCGCTCCACCGGGATCGAAGACGGGCGATCGCTGATGGAGGGCCGCTGATGCCGGTGCTGCAGTCCACGCTCGACCCGCGGACTCCGGAGTTCGCGGAGAACCGCACTGCCATGCTCGAGGCACTCGCGCGGGTCGGGGAGGTGCGCAGCGTCGCCCTGGCGGCCGGCGGGGAGAAGTACGTGACACGCCACCGCAACCGCGGCAAGCTCCTCGCCAGGGAACGTGTCGAGCTGCTCCTCGACAGGGACGCGCCGTTCCTCGAGCTGTGCGCGCTCGCGGGCGCCCACGACGAGCACGAGACGCCCGGGGCGGGCATCATCGCCGGCATCGGCCCGGTGCGCGGGGTCGAGTGCATGATCGCGGCGAACCAGCCCACCGTCAAAGGCGGCGCGGTCGGCCCGTCGTCGGTCGCCAAGCAGCTGCGCGCCCTCGAGATCGCGGACCGCAACCGCCTGCCCGTCGTCGGCCTCGTCGAGTCGGCGGGCGCCGACCTGCCCCGGCAGGCCGAGATCTTCGTGCCGGGCGGCCGGTCCTTCCGCGACATCAGCCGGCTCTCCGCCAAGGGCATCCCGACCCTCGCGCTGGTCTTCGGCAACTCCACCGCGGGCGGCGCCTACGTACCCGGCATGAGCGAGTACACCGTCTTCGTCCGCCACCAGGCCGCGGTGTTCCTCGGCGGCCCGCCCCTGGTGAAGATGGCCCTCGGCGAGGACACCGACGAGGAGACGCTCGGCGGCGCGGACATGCCCGCCCGCGAGTCCGGGCTCGCCGACTACCTCGCGCTCGACGAGCCGGACGCGATGCGCATCGCCCGCCAGATCGTCGGCGACCTGCACTGGCGCAAGCTCGGCCCCGGCCCCACCGAGCCCGCGGACCCGCCGGTCCACGATCCCGGGGAGCTGATCGGCTGTGTCAACGAGCGGCACCAGGTGGAGGTGCGCGACATCCTCGCCCGGGTCCTCGACGGCTCGCGGTTCGACGAGTTCAAGCCGCTCTACGGCACGACCCTCGTGACCGGCTGGGGATCGATCTGCGGCTTCCCTGTTGGGGTGCTCGCCAACAACGGCATCCTGTTCTCCGAGGAGTCGCAGAAGGGCGCCCACTTCATCCAGCTCGCCAACGCGAGGGGCATCCCGTTGCTGTTCGTCCAGAACATCACCGGCTTCATGGTGGGGTCGCGTTACGAGCGCGCCGGCATCATCAAGGACGGCGCGAAGCTCATCAACGCCGTCTCGAACTCGGCCGTCCCCCACCTGACGCTCATCGTCGGCGCCTCCTACGGCGCGGGCAACTACGGCATGGCCGGGCGCGCGTACGACCCGCGGTTCGTCTTCACCTGGCCCAACCAGCGGATCGCCGTGATGGGCGGCAGGGAGCTCGGCGGGGTGCTCTCGATCATCCGCCGGCAGGCCGCCGAGCGGGCGGGCGAGCCCTACGACGAGGAGGCCGACGTGCAGATGCGGGCGGGGATCGAGTCGATGCTCGACGGCCAGTCCAACGCGATCTATGCCACCGGGCGGCTCTGGGACGACGGCGTCATCGACCCGCGGGACACCCGCACTGTCCTGGGGCTCGCCCTCTCGGCCACCCATTCGGCACCGGTCGAGGGCACCACACACTTCGCGCCGTTCCGGATGTAGGGGCCGACGTGAGGTCACAGCCGCAGGCACAGCAGAATGCACAGCCGAAGGAACAGCCGCGCCAGATCCGCACGCTGCTCGTCGCCAACCGTGGGGAGATCGCCCGGCGGGTGATGCGGACCGCCGGCGCCATGGGGATCCGCACCGTCGCGGTGCACTCCGACCCGGACGCGGGCGCCCCGCACGTCGCCGACGCCGACCTGGCCGTACCCCTCGGCGGGGCGAGCGCCGCGGAGTCCTACCTCGACCAGAGCAAGATCCTGGACGCGGCGCGCCGTACCGGCGCCGACTCCGTGCACCCGGGATACGGGTTCCTCGCCGAGAACGCCGGCTTTGCGCAGGCGTGTGCCGCGGCCGGGCTCACCTTCGTCGGCCCTTCGCCCGAGGCGA
This sequence comes from Streptomycetales bacterium, assembly GCA_050699195.1. GTDB lineage: Bacteria > Actinomycetota > Actinomycetes > JBOHCZ01 > JBOHCZ01 > JBOHCZ01. Next base: position 1,134 of record JBOHCZ010000405.1, on the reverse strand, counting down.
TCGCCACGATGGGTGTCAAGCACACCGCCAAGCAGGTCGCCGCACAGGCGGGGGTGCCGGTGCTGGCCGGCGGGCAGATCACGGCCGACGATCCGCGGGACTGGCGGGCCGCCGCGCGGGGGGTGGGCTACCCGCTGATGGTGAAGGCTTCGGCGGGTGGTGGCGGCACCGGCATGCGGCTCGTCGAGGACGACCGTGACGGCGCCGCCCTCACGGCGGCGGTCGAGAGCGCCAGGCGGGAGGCGCGGGGGGCGTTCGGTGACGACCGGGTGTTCCTGGAGCGCTACCTGCGCGGGCCGCGCCACATCGAGGTCCAGATCTTCGGCGACTCGGGCGGGCACGTCGTCCACCTGCTGGAACGTGAGTGCTCGATCCAGCGCCGCCACCAGAAGGTGGTCGAGGAGGCGCCCTCCCCCGCCGTCTCGCCGCAGCTGCGGGCCGGGATGGGCGGGGCCGCGGTCGCGCTCGCCGAGGCTCTCGGGTACGTGGGTGCCGGCACGGTGGAGTTCCTCCTCGACGAGCGTGGGGAGTTCTACTTCCTCGAGATGAACACCCGGCTGCAGGTCGAGCACCCGGTCACCGAGGAGATCACCGGGCTCGACCTGGTCCGCCTCCAGCTCGAGATCGCCCAGGGCCACCCGCTGCCGGTCACGCAGGCCGACGTCAGGGGGCGCGGCCACGCGATCGAGGTCCGGGTCTACGCCGAGGATCCGGCGCGGGGGTTCGCCCCGGGCGCTGGCCCGCTGTGGACCTACGAGCGGGCGGTGACGTCGGGCGCGACGCCAGGCATCCGGTACGAGGACGGGGTGGCCTCCGGTGGCGAGCTCTCGACGTTCTACGACCCGTTGCTCGGCAAGGTGATCGCGCACGCCGCCAGCCGTACCGAGGCCGCGCGGCGGCTGCGCCGGGCGCTGGCCAGGATGCGGCTGCACGGCCCCGCCACCAACCGCGACTTCCTCGTCGCGCTGCTCGACGACCCGGACTTCCTCGCCGGCGAGACCTCGACCGCCTACATCGGGGCGCACCCCGAGCTGCTGTCCCCGGACCCGTCGCTGTCGCGGACGCCGGGCTCGCCGCTCGCCGCCCACCTCGCCGCCGCGATCGCCGTGAGGGCGCACCGGCGCAGGGCCGCCT
>JBOHCZ010000404.1:0-6173 GCA_050699195.1 Streptomycetales bacterium | reverse complement strand
GCCGAAGGTGTCCTCGAACTGCTTGACGAACTCGGAGAGCTCGAGCAGGGACATCTCCTTGAACTGGTCGAGGAGTTCCTCGGTGCTGAGCTTCGCCATGGGGCGTCCTTCCTTGATCTTCCCGGCTTCGGGACTCGGGCATCGGGACTTCGGGCTTCGGGACTTCGGGTTCGGGCCGGTGTCAGGCTGCGGCCGCGTTCAGGACTGCGGCTCGCCGTCCTCCTCCACCTTCTGGCGGAGCGCCTCCGCGAGGCGGGCGGTCTGCTGCAGCGGAGCCGCGAACGTGGAGGCGGCCCGCTGGAGGGACGCGAGCATCACGCCCGCCGTCTTGGACAGCAGCACCTCACGCGATTCGAGGTCGGCGAGCTTCGAGATCTCCCCGGGGCTCAGTGGCCTGCCCTCGAGGACGCCCGCCTTGATGACGAGCGAGGGGTGCGTCTTGGCGAAGTTCCGCAGCCCCTTGGCGGCCTCCACCGGGTCTCCGTTGATGAAAGCGATCGCCGAAGGACCCTCGAGCAGGCCGTCGAACTCGGCGATCCCGGCCTCCCGGGCGGCGATCTGGGTCAGCCTGTTCTTCACTACCCGATACGACGCGTGCTCGCGCAACGAGCGCCGCAGATCCTGCAGCTGGCTCACGCTGAGGCCACGGTACTCGGTGAGCACGACGCCGCTGGCGCTGCGGAACCGCTCCGTGATCTCGGCGACCGCGGCTGCCTTGTCAGGCCTCGGCATAGGCATCCTTCCGGGGTGATGGCGCGGTCGTCCGTCCCGGGGGCCACACACGAGAACAGCCCCGGCGCAAGCGCACGGGGCCGAAAGCCATGACATCCGTAGTCAACGGGTGCTGCGGCGAAACAGCTGCCAGCGCCTGCGCGGGCCGCCCGCAGTGCGGAGCCTTCGGTCACATCAGTGACGACCAGCGGTCTTCGGCAGGCACCGACTCTACCATTCCCGGCCGGGATTCTGATCTGATGGCGGCCCGCGGTGTCGCGGACGGCGAGCCGTCTAGGGGGTGTCCGGCCCGTCCTCGGCCATCAGGTTGCGGGTCTTGTTCGGGTCGACCGTGATGCCGGGCCCCATCGTGGTGGCGAACGTCGCCTTCTTGAGGTAGCGACCCTTCGCCGCGGAGGGCTTGAGCCGGAGCACCTCGTCGACCGCCGCCGCGTAGTTCTCGACCAGCGCCTCGTCGGTGAACGACGTCTTGCCGATGGGGAAGTGCAGGTTCGCGTGGCGGTCGACCCGGAACGCGATCTTGCCGCCCTTGATGTCGGACACCGCCTTGGCGACGTCGTTGGTGACCGTGCCGGTCTTGGGGTTGGGCATCAGACCACGCGGCCCGAGCACCCGGCCGAGGCGGCCGACCTTGCCCATCAGGTCGGGCGTCGCCACGCAGGCGTCGAAGTCGAGGAACCCGCCCTGCACCTTCTCCATCAGGTCGTCGGCCCCCACGTGGTCGGCGCCGGCCGCCTCCGCCTCCGCCGCACGGTCGCCGGTCGCGAAGACCAGCACCCGGACGGTCTTCCCGGTGCCGTGCGGCAGGTTGACGGTGCCCCGGACCATCTGGTCGGCCTTGCGGGGGTCGACGCCCAGCCGAAGGGCCACCTCGATAGTGCCGTCGAACTTCGTCGCCGACGTCTGCCGTGCGAGCCGGACCGCGTCCAGCGGGCTGTAGAGCCGGGAGTGATCGACCTTCCCGGCCGCGTCGCGGTATGCCTTGCTTCGCTTCACGTGTCCTCCTCGTGGTACGGCGGGCCCGCCTTCGACGACGGTGCCCTCCCACATGCACCCGATCGGGTGCAGAAATCGGGTGCAGAATCGGCTGCTGGTCAGCCCTTGATCGTGACGCCCATCGAGCGGGCGGTGCCGGCGATGATCTTCTCCGCCTGATCGAGGTCGTTGGCGCTGAGATCGGGCATCTTGGTCTGGGCGATCTCGCGGACCTGGTCCCGCGTCACCGAAGCGACCTTGGTCTTCAGCGCGTCGGAGCTGCCCTTCTCGACGCCCGCCGCCTTGAGGATCAGCTTGGCCGCGGGCGGGGTCTTGGTGACGAAAGTGAACGAGCGGTCCTCGTACACCGAGATCTCGACGGGCACGACATTGCCGCGCTGGGCGTCGGTCGCGGCGTTGTAGGTCTTGCAGAACTCCATGATGTTGACGCCGTGCTGGCCGAGCGCCGGGCCGACCGGCGGCGCCGGTGTCGCCTGGCCGGCATGGATCTGCAGCTTGATGATCGCCGCGAGCTTCTTCTTGGGAGGCATGGTCCGGGTCCTTCTGCTGACAGGGCCGGCCGCCCTCGGGCGGCCGGGGGTGATGCTCCGTTGAGCCCTCAGGTGTTCTTCTGGATCTGGGTGAAGGAAAGCTCCACCGGGGTCTCCCGGCCGAAGATCTCGACCAGCCCCTTGACCTTCTGCGCGTCCGGGTTGATCTCGTTGATCGTGGCCTGGAGGGTGGCGAAGGGGCCGTCGATAACCGTCACCGAGTCGCCCACTTCGAAGTCGAGCACCTTGATCTCGGTCTGGCCCCTCGCGGCCTTCTCCTCCTTGGGCGCGAGGATGCCCACGACCTCGTCCAGGGTGAGCGGGAACGGCTCGTGGGCGTTACCCACGAAGCCGGTCACACCCGGGGTGTTGCGGACGGCCCCCCAGGAGGCGTTCGTGAGGTCCATCCGGACGAGGACGTAACCGGGGAACTTGTTGCGCTTGACGGCCCTACGCTGACCGTTCTTGATCTCGATGACCTCTTCCTGCGGAACCTCGACCTGGAAGATGTGCTCCTCCATGTTGAGGGACTGGATCCGGTTCTCGAGGTTCGCCTTGACGCGGTTCTCGTACCCCGCGTAGGAGTGCACGACGTACCACTGCCCCGGGGCGCGACGCAGCTCCTCGCGGAACTCCGCGACGGGGTCCCGCTCCGCGGCTTCGCCTTCGTGAGCCTCTTCGGGCGCCGGTTCCCGATCGGGTTCCTGGTCAGGCGCCTGCTCCGGCGCCTGATCCGACACAGCCTGCTCCGACGCAGGGCCCGTCTGCTCGACGGACTCGTCGGTGTACAGGTGGGACTCGGACACGGTGACTACTTCTTCCTGGCGGGTACGGATTCTTCCTGGCTGGGTACGGGCGTGTGCAGGCCGGCTGGGGTGGGGACCTCAGCCGAAGATCACGAGGACGCTCTTGCCGAACGCGTAGTCGAGCGAGAACACGATCGCGATCATGATCGTCACGAAGACGACCACCACCGAGGTATAGGTGACCAGCTCGTTGCGCGTCGGCCAGATGACCTTGCGAAGCTCGGCGACGACCTGCCGGTAGAACAGGGCGACGCGGGCCGGCAGGCTGCGCTTCTCCGCCTTCTTCGGCGGGCGGTCGCGCGCGGGCGCGGCGGTGTCGTGGGTCTCCGTCACTCGTCCTCACCCTGATCCGGTCTCGTGTGACCCGCGCCTGCGGGTCGTCGCGTGAGCTGCGCCGCTCTCGGAGGAGAGTGCGCCTCGCAGGGCAGGAGGGACTCGAACCCCCAACCACCGGTTTTGGAGACCGGGACTCTGGCCAATTGAGCTACTGCCCTTGGGGGTAACGACCGTCCACCCGGCCACGGGGCCGCGGATCCGGGACGGAAGCCACCGAACGTCGAGTCTACGGCCGAAACCCACCTCGGGTCGAACCTGGGTCCAACCCAGGTGTCAACGCCCGCCCGATGATGCAACGATTCTCCCATGTCTGTGTCTTCCCCTACCCCCCCGTCCACGCAACCGCCCAGGGAGCCCGGCAAGGAGCGCCGGGTGTCCGCCCGCGTGGGTGGCATCGCCGAGTCGGCCACCTTCGCCGTCTCGATGAAGGCCAAGGCCCTCAAGGCGGCCGGCCACCCCGTGATCGGTTTCGGGGCCGGCGAGCCCGACTTCCCCACGCCCGACTACATCGTCGAGGCCGCTGCGCGGGCCTGCCGCGATCCTGGGATGCACCGCTACACGCCCGCGGCGGGCCTGCCCGAGCTCAGGGCGGCCATCGCCGAGAAGACCAAGCGCGACTCCGGCTACGCCGTCGACGCCTCGCAGGTGCTCGTCACCAACGGCGGCAAGCACGCCTGCTACGCGGCGTTCGCCACGCTGCTCGACCCCGGTGACGAGGTGCTGCTGCCCACCCCGTACTGGACCAGCTACCCCGAGGCGATCCGGCTCGGGGGCGGTATCCCGGTCGAGGTGCCCACCGATGAGTCCTCCCGCTACCTCGCGAGCATCATGGCGCTCGAAGCCGAGCGTACGGACCGCACGAAGCTCGTCGTGCTCGCCTCGCCCTCCAACCCGACCGGCGCGGTCTACCCGGCCGAGCAGATCGAGGCCATCGGCCGCTGGGCGGCCGACTCCGGCATCTGGGTGATGACCGACGACATCTACGAGCATCTCGTCTACGGCGAGGCCCGGTTCACCTCGATGCCCGTGAGCTATCCCCCGATCACCGAGCGCTTCGTCCTCGTCAACGGCGTCGCGAAGACCTACGCGATGACGGGATGGCGCGTCGGCTGGCTGATCGGGCCGCCCGACGTCGTCAAGGCGGCCACCAACCTGCAGTCCCACAGCACCTCGAACGTCGCCAACGTGTCCCAGGTCGCGGCGCTGGCCGCGGTCTCCGGCGACCTCTCCGCGGTCGCCCGCATGCGGGAGGCGTTCGACCGGCGGCGCCGCACCATGACGCGCATGCTGTCCGAGATCCCCGGTGTGGTCTGCCCGGAGCCCGAGGGTGCGTTCTACGCCTACCCCTCGGTCAAGGGCGTGCTGGGCAAGGAGATCCGCGGCCGGCGTCCCGCCACCTCCGGCGACCTCGCGGCGGTACTCCTGGACGAAGCCGAGGTCGCCGTTGTGCCCGGGGAGGCCTTCGGGACCCCTGGCTACCTGCGGCTGTCCTACGCGCTCGGCGACGACGAGCTGATGGAGGGCGTGTCGCGGATCCACAAGCTGCTGGCGGAGGCCCGGGACTGAGCGGTCGGGACGCGCGTCGCCTCCCCAAGGCGCATCTGCACCTGCACTTCACCGGATCGATGCGTCACGACACGCTGTGCGAACTCGCCGACCAGCACGGGGTGCACCTGCCCGACGCCCTCCGCGACCAGTGGCCCCCGCGGCTCCACGCCACGGACGAGCGGGGCTGGTTCCGCTTCCAACGGCTGTACGACATCGCACGGTCGTGCATCCGTACGCCGTCCGACGTGCGGCGCCTGCTCCGTGAGGCGGCCGAGGACGAGCGGGACGACGGGTCGGGCTGGCTCGAGATCCAGGTGGAGCCGACCAGCTACGCTCCGCGCCTCGGCGGCCTCACGCCGACGGTCGAGCTGATCCTGGACGCTGCGCGGGAGGCCTCCGAGGCGGCCGGGGTCGGGATCGGCCTGATCATCGGGGCGAACCGCACCCGGCATCCGCTCGACGCCCGTACCCTCGCGCGGCTCGCGGCGCAGTACGCCGGCCGCGGGATCGTCGGCTTCGGTCTCGCGAACGACGAGCGGCGCGGCCGGGCCGCCGACTTCGAAGGGGCCTTCCGGATCGCGCACCGGGCGGGGCTGCTCGCCGTGCCCCACGGGGGTGAGATGACGGGGGCGCGCAGCGTGCGGGAGTGCCTCGACATCCTGCGCGCACACCGCGTGGGGCACGGCGTCCGGGCGGTAGAGGACCCGCGCCTCGTGGACCGGATCGCGGGTGACGAGGTCGTGCTCGAGATCTGCCCCACATCCAACGTGTCCCTCGGCGTGGTCGAGAAGCCGGAGGACGTACCGCTGCGCCAGCTCTACGACGCCGGCGTCCGGCTCGCGCTGGGGGCCGACGACCCGCTGCTCTTCGGGTCGCGCCTCACCGCGCAGTACGAGCTGGCGCGGGACGTCTTCGGGCTCACCGACCGGGACCTGGCCGAGCTGGCGCGGCACGCCATTCACGCGTCGGCGGCGCCGTCCGGGGTGCAGGCCGGGCTGCTGGCCGGCGTCGACGCGTGGCTGGCGCCGTGGGAAGGCTAGAGCTGCATGCCGATGAGGACGGGTTCGTTCACCAGCTCGACGCCGAACGCCTCCCGTACGCCGTCCCGCACCTCGCGGGCGAGCACCAGCAGGTCCGCCGCCGTGGCGCCGCCGCGGTTGGTGAGGGCGAGGGTGTGCTTGGTGGACAGCCGCACCCGCTCCCCCGCGGCCGGGCTGGCGTAGCC
>JBOHCZ010000403.1:0-17739 GCA_050699195.1 Streptomycetales bacterium | reverse complement strand
GCCCAGGGTGAAGACGTCGCCCACCCGGGACTCGTACACCATCTCCTCGTCGAGCTCACCGACGCGGGTGCCGGAGCGGGCCCGCTCGCCCACGAGGTAGACGCCGAAGAGCCCCCGGTCGGGGATGGTGCCGCCGCTGGTCACGGCGAGCCGCTGGGCACCGGGTCGCCCGGAGAGCCGCCCGCCGACCCGGTCCCAGACGATGCGAGGACGCAACTCCGCGAACTCGTCACTCGGGTAGCGCCCCGCGAGCATGTCGAGCACCGACTCGTAGGCGGACCGGGGGAGCGACGCGAACGGCGCCGCGCGGCGAACGAGGGTGAGCAGCCCGTCGGCGTCCCAGTCCTCGACCGCCAGCGTGGCGACGACCTGCTGGGCGAGCACGTCGAGCGGGTTCCGGGGGTAGCGGGTCTCCTCGATGGCGCCCGCGGCCATGCGCTCGGCGACGACCGCCGTGCGGACCAGGTCGCCGCGGTACTTCGGGAAGAGCACGCCACGGCTGACCGCGCCCACCTGATGGCCCGCGCGCCCCACGCGCTGCAGCCCGCTCGCGACCGACGGTGGCGCCTCCACCTGGACCACCAGGTCGACCGCCCCCATGTCGATGCCGAGCTCCAGGCTGCTGGTCGCCACGACGGCGGGCAGCCGCCCGGCCTTGAGGTCCTCCTCGATGCGGGCGCGCTGCTCCTTCGACACCGAGCCGTGGTGCGCGCGTGCCACGACCTCGGACGCGCCGCGCGACGCCCCGGCCTGGGCCATCATCTCGGCCGGCGCTCCGGGCTCCGGCAGCGCACCGTCTCGGCGCTCTGCGGCCAGCTCGTTCAGCCGGGCGCACAACCGCTCGGCCAGCCTCCGCGAGTTCGCGAACACGATGGTCGAGCGGTGGGACTCGACGAGGTCCAGCACGCGGTCCTCGACGTGCGGCCAGATGGAGAGGTGCGGCTCGCCGCCGGCCGCCGAGCCGGCGTACTCACCCGTGGGCTGGCCGAGCTCTGCCATGTCCTCGACGGGTACGACGACCTGGAGCGCCACCCGCCCTGCCGACGCGGCCTGCACCACCGTGACGTCTCGGCCACCGCCCAGGAAGCGGGCCACCTCCGCGGCGGGGCGCACCGTTGCGGACAGCCCGATGCGACGCGCGGGCCGCTGGAGCAGCGCGTCGAGACGCTCGAGCGAGAGTGCGAGGTGGGCGCCGCGCTTCGTGCCGGCGACGGCGTGCACCTCGTCGACGATCACCGTCTCGACGCCCCGCAGCGCCTCTCTCGACCTCGACGTGAGGATGAGGAACAGCGACTCGGGCGTCGTGATGAGGATGTCGGGTGGCCGGCTGCCGAACCGCCGCCGGTCGGCCGCCGGGGTGTCGCCGTAGCGGAGCCCCACGTCGATGTGCGGCTCTGGGAGCCCGAGCCTGCGGGCCGCCTGGCGGATGCCTGTGAGGGGGGCGCGCAGGTTGCGCTCGACGTCGACGGCGAGGGCCTTCAGCGGCGAGACGTAGAGCACCCGGCAACGGCGCTGGAGGTCGGCGGGCGGGGGCTCGGTGGCGAGCCGGTCGAGGGCGGCGAGGAAGGCCGCGAGGGTCTTCCCTGACCCGGTCGGCGCCACGACCAGGGCATGGCGGGCGGAGTGGGCGGAGCCGTGATCGTCACCGCGACCCGCGTCGAGCGAGGCCCAGGCCCCGGCCTGGGCCTCGGTGGGCGCTTCGAACGCCCCCTCGAACCAGGCCCTCGTGGCAGGGGAGAAGCGTGCGAGCACGTCCGGCACGCTCACCATCGTGCCTCGCGGGGCCGACATCCGGGAGTGGCTCCAGGTACGGGGATACTGAAGCGATGCGGCTCACGGAGTTCTGGCGCCGGATGGCCCAGCAGTTCGGCCCGGCCTACGCCGACTCGTTCGCCCGCGACTTCGTCCTGCGCGAGCTGGGCGGGCGTACCGTGCACCAGGCTCTCGAACAGGGCCAGGACGCGAGGGATGTGTGGCGGGCGGTGTGCGAGGAAGTGGGCATTTCCGAACACGGCCGGTGAGTGTGCGTCCGCCCGGCGTGACTCTGGCGCCCCGTCCTTGTCAGGCCTACGATCCCTTCATGCTCCTTACCGAGAGGATTCCGGGGATCCAGCGGCGAACCGTCCGTGTCCTCGTGGGGAGCCAGATCTTCGGTGGTATCGGGGTGGCGCTCGGCTTCGCGGTGGGCAGTCTGCTCGCGGAGGACATCTCCGGGTCGGCGAGCCTGGCCGGGTTCGCGCAGACCTCCATGGTGCTGGGGTCCGCGCTCGCCTCCGCACCGCTCGCCCGGCTGATGGCCCTGCGCGGGCGCCGCCCGGGACTGCTGCTCGGGTACGCACTCGGTGCGGCAGGTGCGCTCGTCGTGATCGTCGCCGCCGCGACGCTCTCGTACCCGCTGCTGCTCGCCGGGCTGCTGCTCTTCGGCTGTGCGACGACCTCGAACCTGCAGGCCCGCTACGCCGCCACCGACCTGGCCTCCGACCGTACCCGCGGGCGGGCGCTCGCGACCGTGGTCTGGGCCACGACCGTGGGCGCGGTCGCGGGACCGAACCTGGCCGCCCCCGCAGGCGATCTCGCCACCCGGATCGGGCTGCACGCACTCGCCGGCCCGTTCCTGTTCGCCGGCCTGGCGTTCCTCGCGGGCGGCTGCGTGCTGCTCGCCCTCCTGCGCCCGGACCCGCTGCTGGTCGGGCGGGAGGACCGCGACGGCACTCCGTTACGGCGCCGGTCGCTCGCCGGCTCGTTCGCAACGGTGCTGGCCTCGCCCCCCGCACTGCTCGGCCTCTCGGCGGCGGCGGTGGGCCACGCGACGATGGTCGGCGTCATGGTCATGACGCCCGTCCACATGCACCACGACGGGGCGGCGCTGACCGTCGTCGGCCTCGTGATCAGCGTGCACGTGGCGGGCATGTACGCGCTGTCGCCCGTGGTGGGGTGGTGCTCCGACCGCCTCGGGCGGGTGCCGGTGATTCTGCTGGGCCAGGGCGTACTGCTGGCGGCGGTGTTGCTCGCGGGGACGGCCGCCCCGGGGGATGCGGCCCGGCTCGGGGTGGGACTGTTCCTGCTCGGGCTCGGCTGGTCGTGCAGCCTGGTCGCGGGCTCGACGCTGCTCACGGAGTCGGTGCCGCAGGACGCGCGACCCGGCGCTCAAGGGGTGTCGGATCTGGTCATGGGAATCTGTGGGGCCGCGGGGGGTGCGGTCGCGGGCGTCGTCGTCGGCGTCGCGAGCTACGGGCTGCTCAATGCGATGGCCGCGGTGATCGTGATTCCGCTCGCGGGGTTCGCGTTCGTGGTCCTGCGGCGCGGTGCGGGGCTAGCGGGCACGAGCCCGGAGTGAGTCGGTGTCCGGAACGAGCGGGTGCCCGGAACGAGCGGGTGCCCGGGAGTGAGCCCTGCCCCGCTCAAACGATCTTGGAGCTGGCGTGCCTTGGGGGCTGGAATGACCTCACAACTCCCAAGAGGTGCGGGGCGGCAACGCCGCGGCGGTTTCCGCGTGTCGCGACGGCATTCGAACACCTGTTCGGGTTTACTGGGAGTCGTGGTGACCTATCCCTGGCGCCAGCCTCCACAGGAGGCGGCGCAGGCCGGGATATCCACAGATCGGTAGCAGCGGCACAGCGTTGTCGGGCCGGGCGGCTAACGTCGCCCGTGATGAAGCGCAAACAACGACCCACCGGGGTGGCATCCATGGCAGGACAGGACCGTGACAAGGCCCTCGAGGTCGCGCTCGTCCAGATCGAGCGGCAGTTTGGCAAGGGCTCGGTCATGCGGCTGGGCGACGAGGTGCGCGCCCCGGTCGAGGTGATCCAGACCGGTTCCATCACGCTCGATATCGCCCTGGGCATCGGCGGGCTGCCGCGTGGGCGGGTCGTCGAGATCTACGGCCCCGAGGGATCGGGCAAGACCTCGCTCGCGCTGCATGCCGTGGCGAACGCTCAGCGCTCCGGCGGCATCGCGGCGTTCGTCGACGCCGAGCATGCCCTCGACCCCGAGTACGCTCAGCGGCTCGGTGTCGACACCGACGCTCTGCTGGTCTCCCAGCCCGACACCGGCGAGCAGGCACTCGAGATCACCGACATGCTCATCCGCTCCGGCGCGCTCGACATCATCGTCATCGATTCGGTGGCCGCGCTCGTGCCCCGCGCCGAGATCGAGGGCGAGATGGGCGACAGCCACGTCGGCCTGCAGGCGCGGCTGATGAGCCAGGCTCTGCGGAAGATCACCGGTGCCCTGAGCCACTCCAAGACGACCGCGGTCTTCATCAACCAGCTGCGCGAGAAGGTCGGCGTGTTTTTCGGGTCACCTGAGACGACGACAGGCGGGCGTGCCCTGAAGTTCTACGCGTCGGTGCGGCTCGACGTGCGCCGCATCGAGACGCTCAAGGACGGCCAGGAGGCGGTGGGCAACCGCATCAGGGTCAAGGTCGTGAAGAACAAGTGCGCGGCCCCCTTCAAGCAGGCAGAGCTCGACTTCCTCTTCAACCATGGCATCAGCCGTGAGGGCAGCCTCATCGACATGGGTGTCGAGCACGGTTTCATCCGCAAGTCCGGGGCCTGGTACACCTACGAGGGCGACCAGCTCGGCCAGGGCAAGGAGAACGCCCGCGCCTTCCTGCGCGACAACCCCGACCTTTCCAACGAGATCGAGAAGAAGATCAAGGAGCAGCTCGGCATCGGTGCCCGTCTCGACGCCGAGGAGATGCTCCCGCCCGCTCCCGCCGCGAGCCCGGCGCCCACGGCGGGCGGCAAGGCCACGAAGGGCCCGGCCAAGGCGTCCCAGAGCCGATCGATGCGCACCAAGCCGCCGTCTTCGGGTACGGCCGACCTCTGAGCGTCCGGTGGATGATCCCGACGGTCCGGAGGCGCCCGCCCAGGCGATCTGCCTCCGCCAGCTGGGCCATGGCCCCCGGACCCGGGCCCAACTGGCGACAGCGCTCCGGCGGCGGGACGTTCCTGACGACATCGCCGGCCGCGTGCTCGACCGGCTCGTCGAATGCGGCCTCGTCGACGATGCCGCGTTCGCCGCCGCGTGGGTAGATTCGCGACACCAAGGGCGAGGTCTCGCGGGCGCAGCACTTGCCCGTGAGCTACGCCGCCGGGGGGTCGACGACGACGTCGTCGAGGGTGCGCTGGCGCGGCTCGACCCAGCGAGTGAGCTGGAGACGGCACACGCTCTCGTGGAGCGCCGCCTCGAACGGACTCGTGATCTGCAGCCCCGGGCCCGGGCGCGGCGCCTCCTGGGGATGCTCGCCCGCAAGGGCTACCCGCCCGGACTCGCCTTCCGCGTCGTCAGGGAGGCCCTCGCGGCCGAGGCGGCCGGCGGGACCGGCGCGGGCATGCCCGACGTCGACGGCCTCGCCGAGCCGCCTGACTACTGAGAGCTCCGCGACGCCGACCGCCTGACATCCTTGACCGTTTTGTAACCTCCACCTAGCCTCGCATGCAGTGAGGGATCGTTCCGGACGCTCGGCCGGTCCACCCGCACCGTTGACTCCCTTGGCGCAGAACGCACTCTCCGGTCTCCGGATCGGTTGACATGGCACAAGCCGGTCACCGCCAGGTGACCGGCACAAACCGTGAGGACGAGCCCGGGCCCCCCGGTGCCGTCGTACGCGCATCGGGCGTGAGGTGCCGGGGTGGAAGGCGAGGCGTGCCGCGATCCCCCGCGGCGTCCCTGCACGCGCAGGGGCAGCGACGGAGGGAGTGCCGGCGATGGTGACGATCGGGCTCGCGCAACTACTTCTGGTGCTGGGCATCGTCGTGGCAGCCGCTCTGATCGGGGTGCTGCTGGTTTTCCTGCTGCGCCGCTCCCGAGGCGCCGGGCCCGGTCCCTCACTCGTTCAGCTAGAGCTTGAACAGGCCCACCGGCAGGCCGGAGATCTGCGCCGCCGGGCCGACCACGAGGCCGCCGAGATCCGCCGCCAGGCACAAGCCGTGGCGGAACACGCCGCGGACGCACGTGCGGAGGTCGAGGACAAGGCGCAGGCGCTCAGGGCGGACATCCACCGGCTGCAGGGCGACATCGAGCGTCGTGAGGAGCGGCTCGCCGAGCGGGAAGGGAACCTGCACACGGAGCGTGAGCGGCTGGAGGAGCTGGGCCGGGACCTCACGGCACGCGCGGCTGAGCTGGAAGGCGTACGTGCGGAGCTCAAGGACGTCGAGGAGGAGCGTCGCCTCGTCCTGGAGCGCACGGCGGGTCTGACCGCGTACGCCGCGAAGGCAGAGCTCGTCGCGAGCATCGAGACACAGGCCAAGCGCGAAGCGGCCATCGTGGCGCGCGACATCGAGAACGAGGCGCGCGAGCGCGGAGAGGAGCGCGCCCGCCGGATCGTGGTCCTCGCCATCCAGCGGCTGGCCGCAGAACAGACCTCCGAGTCCGTGGTCTCTGTGCTGCACCTGCCAAGCGATGACATGAAGGGCCGGATCATCGGCCGGGAAGGGCGCAACATCCGGGCCTTCGAGTCGGTGACCGGGGTCAACCTCATCATCGACGACACGCCGGAGGCGGTGCTCCTGTCCTGTTTCGATCCTGTTCGTCGGGAGATGGCACGCAGCGCACTCGAGGCGCTCGTACTCGACGGGCGGATCCATCCGCAGCGGATCGAAGAGGTCTACGAGCGCAGCAAGGGCCAGATCGACCGGTTGTGCGTACGTGCGGGGGAGGACGCCCTCGTCGAGCTGGGCCTGACGGACATGCACCCCGAGCTGGTGGCGCTGCTTGGCCAGCTGCGGTACCGCACCTCCTACGGCCAGAACGTGCTCAAGCATCTCGTCGAGTCGGCACACGTCGCCGCGATGATGGCCGCCGAGCTGCGGCTCGACCCGATGCTGCTCAAGCGCTGCACGCTGCTGCATGACATCGGCAAGGCGCTGTCCCACGAGGTCGAGGGCAGTCACGCGCTCGTCGGCGCCGAGATCGCGCGCAGGTACGGCGAGAGCCCCGACGTGGTGCACGCGATCGAGGCTCACCACAACGAGGTGGAGGTGCAGACCGTGGAGGCGGTCCTCACGCAGGCCGCCGACGCGATCAGCGGTGGCCGGCCGGGTGCCCGCCGGGAGTCCCTCGAAGCGTACGTGAAGCGCCTGGGCCGGCTCGAGGAGATCGCGTCGGCCCACGAAGGGGTGGACAAGGTCTTCGCCATGCAGGCGGGGCGCGAGCTGCGCGTGATGGTGCTGCCCGATGCGGTCGACGACATCCACGCACAGGTCGTCGCCCGCGACATCGCGAAGCAGATCGAGGAGGAGCTCACCTACCCCGGCCAGATCCGGATCACGGTGGTCCGGGAGAGCCGGGCCACCGAGTTCGCCCGCTGACCTCTGACGATCATGGCAATTCCGCCCTCACCTCCGCGGATGAAGGGGCGGAATTGTCGAGATCGACGCGGTAAACGCGGCCTGCCGCGATCTCAGGCGCCGGCGCAGGCGCGCGCCACGCAGCCGCCCAGCTGGCCGGGCCGGCACCCGGGGACGAGCTCCGCGACGTGTGCGTCCGGGCGCACCAGCACGAGGGTGCCGGCCGCCGCACCCGGGTAGCTTGCGGCGGTCACGATCTCGGTCGGTACCTCGAGGGCGGCCGCGGCGTCCCCGAAGGCACGGGCGGCACCGTGGCCGTCGCCCGCGAGCACGGCGAGGAAGCCCGGGCCGACACGGGCTGCGAGCCGTCCAGGCACCCCGTCGAGGGTCGTGACCGGCACGTTGTGGGCGACCTCGCCCGCGCTGGAGCCGGCACCCGCACCGGTGACGATGGGGGAGTCGCGGTAGACGAAGGGCTCCGACAGCCGCCCGGAGTCGACGAAGCGCCGCAGCGCCCGGATGCGCGCGGCGCCCCGCAGCACGGCCTCCCGGTACACCCTCGCCCGCCAGCTGGGCGGCGCCATGAACCGCATGGTGCGCCCGGTGATCCTGAGGTTCTCGGCCGCTGCCGCACGCCGCTCGTGGTCGTAGCTGTCGAGCAGAGCGTCGGGCGCCTTCCCCGCCAACACGAGCGCGAGCTTCCAGCCGAGGTTGTCCGCGTCCTGCATTCCGCTGTTCATGCCCCGGGCGCCGAAGACGCTCATCAGATGCGCCGCGTCGCCCGCCAGGAACACCCGGCCGGAACGGAACCGCTGGGCGAGGCGCTGGTGGAACACATACGAGCTCACCCACACGATCCGGTACGCGACATCGCCGATCGCCGCACGGATCCGCAGGTCGAGAGCGCCCGAGCGTCGCTCGTGATCGACGTCGACCGCGCGTGCCACCTGCCAGTCGACCCGCCAGACGCCGTCCGGCTGGGGGTGCACGAGCACCTGCCTGCCCGGGTTGAACGGGGGGTCGAAGAAGAACCGCCGCTCGTTCGGGAACGGCAGGTCGGCCCGTACGTCCGCGATGAGGAAGCGGTCGACGTGGTCCTCGCCCGGGAACCCGATGCCGGTGAGCTGCCGTATCGCCGAGCGTCCCCCGTCACACCCCACGGCATAGCTTCCCCGGACCGACGTGCTGCCCTGCGGTCCTGCGGCGTGCACCGTGACGCCCGAGGCGTCCTGCTCCAGCCCGGTGACCCTGTGCCGCCAGGCCACTTCGGTCAGTGGGCTGGCCTCGACGGCCTCGAGGAGGATCTCCTCGACCCGGCTCTGCGGGATGTTCACGAAGCGGGGGAGCTCCTCCGCCCCGACGTCGGGAATGACGTTCTGGAACAGCTGGCGGCCCCGGTAGTAGGTGTGGCCGACGTGCCATGAGACGCCCTCGGCGGCGATCCGCCCGCACCCCAGCCGCCCGGCGATGGCAAGGGTGTGCGCCTGCACGCAGATCGACCGCGAACCCTCTCGGGCGAAGGTCTCGTCGTCGTCCAGTACGACACTGCGGACCCCCTGTGCCGCCAGGGAAAGCGCCATGGTCAAGCCCACCGGCCCCGCGCCGACGACGATGACGGGTCTGTCGTCCACTGCTAGCCCTCCGTATAGCCCCCGCCGAGGTAGGCCGCCTGGATGCGCGGGTCGCCGGCCAGCTCCGACGGCGTGCCCTCCATGGGTACGCTGCCGCGATCCATGACGTAGAGCCGGTCGGAGATCGTGAGGGCAGCGCGGGCATTCTGCTCGACGAGCAGGATAGTAAGGCCCTCCGCCGGTAGCCCGGCCAGGGTGGCGAAGATCTCCGACACGGCGCGCGGAGCGAGGCCGAGGCTCGGCTCGTCGAGTACCAGCACCGACGGTCGAGCCATCAGGCCACGGCCGATCGCGAGCATCTGCTGCTCACCCCCCGACAGGGTTCCTGCGGGTTGCCTGAGGCGCTTGGTGAGCCGCGGGAACAGTTCCAGCACCCGGTCGAGCTCGACCCCGGGCGCGCGTCGCCGGCTGGCGTAGCCGCCAAGGACCAGGTTGTCCCCGACGCTGAGCGTGGGGAAGACCAGCCGCCCTTCCGGGACGTGGGCGAGGCCGGCGGCGGCCAGCTTCTCAGCCGGCAGGCCGGTGACGTCGCGCCCTGCCAGCAGCAGCTGGCCGTGCGTGGGCGTGAGAAGGCCGGACACCGTGCGCAGCAGGGTGGTCTTACCGGCCCCGTTGGCCCCGATCACGGAGACCAGCTCGCCGCCGTCGACACGCAAGTCCAGGCCGTGCAGCACCTCGAGCCGGCCGTAGCCGGACCGCAGACCGCTCACCTGGAGGCTCACGAGACGCCCCCGGTGTCGCCGCCCGGCCGGCGCGCGGTCGACCCGCGCAGCACGGTGGAGCTCGCCGGCTCGCCCTTCTCGACGCCGAGGTAGGCCGCGACCACCGCCGGATCGGCGCGGACCCGCTCGGGCGCACCCAGCGCGATGAGCCGGCCGTCCTCGAGCACCGCCACCCGGTCGGCGAGGGCGAGCACGGCCTCGACATCGTGCTCGACGAGGACGATG
Source organism: Streptomycetales bacterium (assembly GCA_050699195.1). Classification (GTDB taxonomy): domain Bacteria; phylum Actinomycetota; class Actinomycetes; order JBOHCZ01; family JBOHCZ01; genus JBOHCZ01. The sequence goes on along the minus strand of JBOHCZ010000403.1, from coordinate 7,869 downwards.
CCGATGCCGCTCGCCCGGACCTGGCGCAGCAGGGCGGCGAGCTCCCGGCGCTCCGCGCCGGAGAGCCCCGCCATGGGTTCGTCGAGGAGCAGCAGGTCCGGCTCGCTGGCGAGGGCCCGGGCGATCTCGATGAGCCGCTGGCGCCCGAACGGCAGCTCGGCCGCGGGCCGGTCGGCGTCGGAGCCCAGCCCGACGAGCTGCACGATCCGGCGTGCCTCCCGTTCGATCGACCGTTCCTCGGTGATCGCCGGCACTACCAGCGCCGCCCGTACGAGCCCTGCGCGGCTGCGCAGGTGCCTGGCCACCATGACGTTCCCGACGACCGTCATGGAGGCGAAGATCTGCAGGTTCTGGAAGGTGCGGGTGGCCCGCGCGGAGGCGAACACGTGCGGCTTGCGCCCCTCGATCCGCCTGCCGGCCAGCGTCACCGTGCCGCCGGAGGGCGGGATGACACCCGAGATCATGTTGAACAGTGTCGTCTTCCCCGCGCCGTTGGGGCCGATCAGCGCGAGGATCTCGGCCGAGGACACCGCCAGGCTGACGTCCTCGACGGCGCGCACCCCGCCGAACGTCTTCGTGAGGCCCTCGACCTCGAGCAGCCTGGTACCTGCGGGGGGACGGCCCCGCCTGACGAACTGCGCCGGCCGGCCCTTCCCGGCCCTGGTGGGGCGCGCCTCCTGCCCGGCCGGCCCTACGGCGCGGGCGGCCGACCTTGGACGCAGGCCCTCCAGCGCCCACCGGTACGCCTGGTGGATGCCCCCCGGCAGGAAGACCACGAGAGCGGTGAGCACCACCCCGAAGCCGATGAGCTGCACCTCTCCCTGCGCGCCGGGCAGCAGCGCGGGGATGAGCGTACGGAGGCCCTCGTCCAGCCCTTCGATCGCGAACGCGCCGACGACGGCCCCCCACACGGTGGCCAGCCCGCCGAACACCGACATGAGGAGGAACTTGACCGACAGCGTGAAGTTCGCCGCATTGGGGTTGACGACCGAAAGCCAGTGCGCGAAGGCGGTCCCCGCCACGGAGGCGTACAGCGCGGAGACCACGAGAACCTGCAGGCGCAGCCGGAAGGTGTTGACCCCGAGGGTCGCGGCCGCCACCTCGGAGTCGTTGACGGCGCCGAGCGCGCGCCCGACGCGGCTGCTGGCGATGTTCCGGGCCATCAGCACGCCGAGGACCACGATCGGGGCAACCAGCCAGAAGTACTCGGCGGGCTCGTCGTACACCCGGTGGTTGAACTCCGGCTTGGGTATCCCGTAGATCCCCGAGGTGCCTCCGGTGTAGCTGGACTCGCTCGCCAACACGGTGATGATGATGCCGAAACCGAGCGTCGCGAGCGCGAGGTAGTGGCCACGAAGCCGCAGCAGCGGCAGCCCGACGAGGGCGGCCACGACCATCGCGAGCGTCGCCGCGGCCAGGGCTGCGAGTACGCCGTTCACGCTGTAGCGGGTGACGAGGATCGCCTGGGTGTACGCGCCGACGGCGAAGAACCCCGCCTGCCCGAGGCTGACCTGGCCCGCGAGGCCCATCAGCAGGCTCAGGCCGAGCGCGGCGACGGCGTAGATCAGCGCGAAGATGCCGACCGTGACCACGCCCGTGGGTGCGACGAGCGGGAAGCACACCAGGAGCACGCAGAGCACGAGGAGCCCGACGAGGTCGCCCCGCCGGGCACGCCACCCCGTCTCCCGAAGCGTCTCCCGCCGTGCTTCCGGCGGCGTATCCCGCCGTGCTTCCGGCGTATCCCGCGGTGCCGGCGGCGATGCGCCGCTTGCTGCCTCGCCGGACATCAGACCCGCGCCTCCGCCTGCCGCACGAACACGCCTCCCGGTCGCAGCACGAGGACGACGATGAGGACGAGGAAGGCCACGGCGTCACGCAGCCCGGTGCTCAGGTAGCCCGCGACAAGGTTCTCGAGGACGCCGAGCAGCACCCCTCCTGCCACGGCCGCCCGGATGGAGACGAGACCCCCGAGCGTCGCGGCGACGAAGCCCTTGAGCCCGAGGGTGAGGCCCGTCTCCCACGCGGTGAAGTGCAGGGGGCTCGACACCACCCCGGCGATGGCTCCGACCGCCCCGGCCACGACGAAGCTGAGCAGCGACATCCGCGAGAGCGAGATGCCGACCAGGCGGGCGGCCACCGGTTGTTCGGCGCACGCGCGCAGCGCTTTGCCGGTCGTGGTCCGCTCGTAGAACCAGAAGACGGCGGCGGACACCGCTGCGGTGACCCCGATGATCCACAGCTCCTGGGCCCGGATCGAGACACCAGCGACGACGAACTCCTGCCGGGTGAAGGGCGCGAGCCCCTCCGCGTCCGGGCCCCAGACCAACAACATGACGGCCTTGAGCACGGTGGAGACCCCGAGGGTGAGGATGATCGAGAACAGCGTCGTCATCCGCCGTACCGGGCGGATCGTGAGCCGTTCCACGGCGGCCGCCACCACCACGACCGTGGCGACCGCACCGACGACGGCGGCGGGGAGCGCAACCCCGCTCCCCGCGAGCGAGATCGCGACCAGCCCCGCGAGCGCGGCGAACTCCCCCTGGGCCAGGTTGATGACCCCGCTCACCGTGAAGATGGCGACGAAACCGATCGCCACCAGCCCGTAGACCGCGCCCTGGCTGATCCCCGAGAAGGTGAGCTGGAGGAGATCGACCATGTCAGGGGTTCGTCAGGGCACGGATCAGGGCAAGGGTCAGGGCAGGGATCAGGGCAGGGCTCAGGGCAAGGCGGGTGGCCCGCCGGTGCCCCGTCACAGGGCCGGCTGCACGGGCAGGAGCTTCCACTCGCCGTTCTCGACCGTCACGAGGACGAGCGCGTCGGATCCCAGGCCTGAGTGGTCCTCGGCGGACATGTGGAACGTTCCGGTGACTCCGATGAAGTTGTCGACATGCTCGAGGTGGTCGCGGACCTTCTGCCTGTCGGTGCCGACCGCCTCGAACGCCCCGATCGCCAGGTGGAACGCGTCGTAGGCGTGGCCTGCGAACGTCGAGGGAGACTCGCCGAACTCCTGCTGGTAGCGCTTGATGAAGTCGAGCAGGACCTGCTTCTGCGGGTCGGACTCGGACAGCTGGTCGGCGACGAGCAGCCGCCCGATCGGGGCGATCAGGCCGTCGGCCGAAGCGCCCGCCGTGTCGAGGAACACCTGGTTGCCGATGCCGTGGCTCTGCATGAGCGGGGCGTCGATGCCGAGCTGCCGGTAGGCCTTCTGGGCGAGCGCCACAGCCGGCGGGATCCCCCAGATGACGTTGATGTCCGCCCGGGCGTCCCGCAGGTTGACCATCTGGGCGGTGAAGTCGGTGGCGTCGGGGGCGAACTTCACGGTCCTGACGACCTTCACCCCTTCGGCCTTGCCGATTTCGGCGAACATCTCCGCGACACCCTCGCCGAACGCGGTCGCGTCGCGGGCGAGACCGAGCGTCGTGTACCCCTTCGACGCCATGTGGGCGATCATCTTCTCGATGACCACGCGGTCGTTCTGGGCGGTCTTGAACACCCAGGTCGCATCGTCGACGATGAGCTGGTTGGCGGTGAGCGAGATCATCGGGACCTTGCCCTGCTCGGCGACGGGCCGCATCGCCAGGCTCGGGCCGCTGCGGGTCCCGCCGAGAACGATGTCGACCCGTTCCTGGCTGACGAGCTTGTTGACCGCCTTCGCGGCACCGTCCTCCGTGGACTGGTCGTCCTCGATGATGAGCTCGATCTCGCGGCCGTCCACCCCACCGCTGGCGTTGACCTCCTTGGCGAGCATCCGCAGGGTGTTGCGCTCGGGCACACCGAGGCTCGCGCCGGCCCCGGTGATGTCGAGGACCGCGCCGATCTTGATGGGGCCGCTGTCGTCCCCACCTCCGGAGGAGTCGCCCTGCTGCTCGGCGCAGCCGGACACGGCGAGCACGAGACCGGCGGAGAGCGCTAGGGCGGCGGCGCGTCGGAACCTGACCATGGCATGCCTCTCGTCCGCGGTGGCTCGACTCGGCAAATGTGTGCAGTAGCCGAGCACTAAAGTGCTCATATTGCGCCCGTGTCAAGACCTGGTATTACTCTCCGGCGCATCGCAATACAGCCGTGACCACTTCACTACGAGGAGTACCCATGGCCGGGACCACGGAGCGCGCAGCCGGGAGCGATCTCCTCCAGACGCTCGACCGCGGCCTTCGCGTGCTCGGCCTGCTTCGCGGCTCTGCCCACGGACTGACTGTCGGCGAGGTGGCGCAGCGGTTGGTCATCCACCGGTCGATCGCCTCGCGGTTGCTCGCCACGCTCGCCTGGCACCACATGGTGACGCGCAGCGACGACGGGCGCTACCGGCTCGGCACCGCGATCCTGGAGTACGCACGGGCCGTCCTGCCGCACCTGCGCGACATCGCGCTGCCCGAGCTCCGGCGGCTCACGGACGCGCTGGGTGTCACCGCCCACCTGTCCGTCGCCGAAGGCGGCGAATGCGTCGCGGTGGCCGTCGTCGAGCCCCAGCAGAGCGATGTGCACGTCGCCTACCGCGTCGGGTCCCGTCACCCGCTGGCCGTCGCCGCCGGTGGGCTCGCGATCCTCGCCGGCCGTCCGCCCCTGCCCGGCGAGCCCGAGGAGGTCGCGGAAGCGCGCAGGCGAGGCTTTGCGACGAGCCGGAGCCGGCTGCAGCCTGGTGCCGTCGGGATCTCGGCTCCGATCACGGCTCCCGGGGTGTCGGCAAGCGTCGGTGTGATCTTCTTCGCGGAGAACGCCGCCGAGCACGCCGAGCACGCCGTCCTGGACGCCGCGCGGGCGATCGGCGCGGCGCTGGGCCGAGACGACCGGCAGCCCGGCCGCCAAGGCAGGCCCTAGTCTCCGCTCATCACCGGAGCGGTGCGGTCGATCGTGCCGATCGTCTGGTCGTAGGCCCGCCGCCAGTCGCCGTTGCGCTCGATCAGCGCGAGCGTCCGCGCCACGAGCCGCCGCAGCTGGGGCCGCTCGTCGCGGACCTCTATGCCGTAGGGAACCGTCGTGAACGGCGCGTTGACGAGGCGGTAGCGCTTGGGGGTGCGGCTCACGTAGCCCGCGAGGACCAGGTCATCCCCGCTCATGGCGGTGTACCTGCCTTCGGCGACCGCCCCGGCGCAGGCGTCGTACGAGTCGAGGCGGTCGACCTCGATCGCGGGGTTGAGCCGACGGAGGTTGCGCCGGTCGCGTGCGGTGGCCACGCAGACCTCGTCGCCGGCGAGATCCTCGAGCTGGGCGATCCTGGACGTGGCCCGCGCGACGAGGATGTCCTGTCCCGCGAGGTAGTACGGCCCGGCCAGGCCGGGTGCGTCCCGTTGGTCGGCGGCCATCACGGTCGCGCCGATGAAGAGGTCGATCTTGCCCGACTCCAGGGCCTTCGCGCTCTCGTCCACGCTGGTTCCGACGAATCGCACCTGGTCGCCGGCCTCGCCGAAGATGCGCAGCGTGATGAGGCGGGCGATCTCGGCGGCGAAACCCTCCACCCGGTGCGACTGCCCGCCGTCCCGGTGCGACCGCAGACCGGCGAGCGGCGGCTCGTCGAAGGGCAGGTCGACGATCGAGAGGTGGGCCAGCAGCGGGTGGTCGAACGGCACCCCGACCACGAGCCGGCCGCGCGCTGAGATGTCCTCGACCTGGGCCGGCAGGGTCCTCGCGCGCTGCGTGGTGTACTGCACGGACTCGTCGCCCTCGGGGTTCGCGCCGCATGCACTCACGAGCAGCAGCACGGCCAGCGGCACAGTGGCCGCCTTGAGATATCTCATGATGATATCCCCCCTTTGTTCGACGCGAGAGCTTCACGCGGCCTCATCAACCACCGCCTCCGCTCGGGCGACGGCCGCCCGACCGTACTGCCGGCTCATCCGTCGTTCCAGGTAGCCGGCCAGCCACGACAGGGCGGAGTTGATGAGGATATAGACGAGGGCCACGAAGGCGAAGATCTGGATGGGGTTGCCCAGTTGGCGCGCCGCCGCCTCGCCGTTCGCGAGGAGGTCCTCGTAGCTCACGATGAACCCGAGCGACGTGTCCTTGAGCAGTACCACGAGCTGGCTGACGAGCGCAGGCAGCATCAACCGGATCGCCTGCGGAAGCAGGACGAGCCGCATCGCCTGGCTCGACCGGAGCCCGATCGCGTAGGCCGCCTCGGTCTGTCCCCGGGGCAGCGAGAGGACGCCCGCGCGCACGATCTCACCGATGACGGCGCCGTTGTAGAGAGTCAGGCCGAGCACCAGCGCCCACAGCGGAGGAAGATCCATGCCGAACGCGAGCGGGAAGCCGAGGTAGAAGAAGAAGATCAGCAGCAGCAAAGGGACCGCGCGGAAGAACTCCACGATCCCGACGCAGGGCACCCGCACGGCGCGACGGTGTGACAGCCGCCCGACCGCAAGCAGCACACCGAGCGCCACGGCGAGCACCAGCCCGTAGGCGGCGGCTTGCAGCGTGTAGAGCACACCCTTCCACAGCAGGGTGTAGAGGGCGGGCTCCTCGAGGAACGGGCTCCACTTGTCCGCCTCGAACTGCCCGTTCGCGCCGAGCCGCAGGGCGAGCAGAACCAGCGCCACGAGCAGCACAAGACCGCCGGCCGCACTGCCGATCGCATTGCGCCGCCGCGCCCGCGGCCCGGCGGCGTCGTAGAGTACCGAGGGGGCGCTCACCGGCTGACCACCAGCCTCCGTTCCAGCCAGCTGAACCCGGCGCCGAAGCCCAGCGCGAGGATCACGTAGCCGAGGGCCGTCGAGAACAGGATCGCCAGGACGGCGCTGGCGTGATCGTTGGCGAGGACCTGCATGAGCGAGATCGCCTCCGCGACGCCGAACGCCGACGCGATCGAGGAGTTCTTCAGCAGGGCGATGAAGATGCTCGCAAGGGGCGGGATCACCGTACGCAACGCCTGGGGCAGCAGCACGATCCGCAGCGTCTGCGGGAAGGTCAGGCCGATGGAGCGGGCGGCCTCGGCCTGCCCGACGGGCACCGCGTTGATGCCGGACCGTACCGCCTCGGCCACGAAGCTCGCGGTGTAGAGCGTCAGGGCGATGACCGCGAAGACGTAGAAGGACAGCACGATGTCGACCTCGGGCAGGCCGAAAACGACCATGAAGAACACCACGGGCAGCGGGGTGTTGCGCACCAGCCGTACGTAGCCGCGCCCGGCCCACTGCAGGGGCGGCGCCGGAGACACCCGCATGGCGGCGATGAGGGTGCCCAGGATGAGCGCCCCCACCGCCGCGAGCAGGGTGAGCGACAGCGTGGTCGCGAAGGCCTCGAGGAAGAGCCCGAGGCTGTCGACGACGACCTTCACGGTCTGGCGACCCCCTCGCCTGCCCTCTGCCTCACTCGGCGCCCGGCGTGGTGCACGAGCCGGTCGCGGGCGGCTCGGGAGCCTTGCCTGCGACCTTGCCGATGCTGGAGTCGTAGGCCTTGGCCCACTGCCCGTTCTCGTAGAGCTTGTTCAGCGTCTCGTTGACGAACTCACAGAACTCGGTGTCGCCCTGCTGGACGCCGATGCCGTACGGCTCCTCGGTGAACGTCTTGCCGACGATCTCGAACTCGTCGGGGCTCTGGAAGACGAAGCCGGACAGGATCACGTTGTCCGTCGTCACCGCATCGACCTGGCCGTTCTGCAGCGCGTCGGCGCACTTGGAGTACTCGTCGAAGAGCACCAGCTGCTTCGCGGCCTCGGGGTAGTTCTCGCGGATGTTCTGCTCCGGCGTCGACCCGGTGACCGTGCAGACCTTGTGCCCTGCGAGGCCGTCCGGCCCGTTGATGCCGAGCGAGTTGCCCTTCTCGACCATGATCTGCTGGCCGGCCACGTAGTAGGGCCCCGCGAAGTCGACGACCTTGTCGCGCTCCTCGTCGATGGTGTAGGTGGCGGCGACGAAGTCGACCTTGCCCTGCTGGATG
>JBOHCZ010000402.1:0-7309 GCA_050699195.1 Streptomycetales bacterium | reverse complement strand
CTGCGATCCCGGCCACCTGCCGCTCGACGAGCAGCGGCCGCGCTGCGGCGCGTCCGGTCTGGGAAGGGCTCAGCGCAGGTTCGCGGGCCCCGCCCGTGGCGTCGAGCACCCGGCCGTCGGCAGTGAGCAGCTGCGCGAAGCCCTCCTCGCCCTCCGCCAGGCCCTCGGCGCTGCCCCCTGCCAGGGGGGTGCCGGGCTGCCGGGCGAGGGCGGTGATCGTCTGGGAGCGAGTCCGCAGCCCGGCGTTGATGTTCTCGTCGAGGTCGGCCCGCAAGCTCAGGTAGATGAACAGTCCGGCGGCCGCCAGCACGACCACCATCGCCAGCGCGAAGGCCGCGGTCAGCCGGGCCCGGATCGGCAGCCGCCTCACGTGCCGCCGTCCCTGCGCAGCCGGTAGCCGACCCCCCGCACGGTCTCCAGCGACTTCATGCCGAACGGCCGGTCGATCTTCTCGCGGAGGTAGCGCACGTACACCTCGACGACGTTCGAGCGCTGCTCGTAGCCCAGCTCCCAGGCCGCTTCCAGCAGCTGAAGCTGGCTGAGCACCTGCCCTGGTCGCCGCATGAACGTCTCCAGCAGCGCGAACTCCCGGGCGGAAAGGTCGATCTCCCGGTCGCCGCGCCACACCTGACGCATGGCGGGATCCAGTCGCAGGTTCCCCGCCTGCAGTACGGCCGGCCGCTCGACCGGCCCCCGCCTTACCAGGGCCCGCAGCCGTGCCAGCAGCTCCGCCAGGGAGAACGGCTTCGTCAGGTAGTCGTCCGCGCCCTGGTCCAGGCCCCGCACCCGGTCCTCCACGGCGTCGCGGGCGGTCAGCATGATGACCGGAACCCACACGCCCCGCGCGCGCAGTCGCCGGCACGTCTCGAACCCGTCGACGTCGGGCAGCATCACGTCGAGCACGACAGCGTCGTAGTCCACGGTCAGCAGCATGTGGAGCGCGTCGCCACCACCTGCGGCCACATCCGTCACGATGCCCTCCCCGCGCAGTCCGCGGCGCACCGCTGCAGCCATCCGCACATCGTCCTCGACGACCAGCACCCGCACGCCTTCCATCATGATGGGGTAGCTGAGAGGAAGCTGACAGCGGTGGCTTCGTAGCCTGGGAGGATGCGTGCGACCCGTGGGCGGTCCGGCTCGATGAGTGCGCCGGGGACCGATCTCGGGGTGCTGCGCTCCTCCGGTGTCGCGATCGTGGCCACCACCTGCGGGCTGCTCGCGGTGTTCGTCACCTCCGCGTTGGCACCCCAGCTGCACCGCGACGTGGGGGTCTCGGCGGCGCGGCTCGGCGTGGCGGTCGCGGTCTTCTTCGGCGCCGGCACGGTCGTGGCGCCGCTGTGCGGGCGGCTGGCCGACCGCGTCGGCAGTGTCCGTGTCATGCGGCTGGCCCTGACGCTCGCCGCCGGGTCCCTGGCGAGCGTGGGGCTGGCCGTGCACGGGTGGGTGGGTCTCGTCGTGGCCCTCGGCTTCGCGGGAGCGGCGAACGGCGCGATTCAGCCCTCCGCCAACCGCTACATCAGCCGGCTCACCCCACAGCGGCGGCAGGGGCTGGCGTTCGGCATCAAGCAGGCCGGCATTCCCGCCGCCATCCTGCTCGGCGGCCTTGCCGTGCCGGTGGCCGCGTACCTGACGGGCTGGCGCGCGGTCTACTTCGCGTCCGCCGCTCTGGCGGTCGTGGTCGCCGTCTCCATCCGGGTACCCCGGTTCGCCAGGCGCAGCCGGGCCGCCGCCAAGAAGGCGGCAGCGGCGGATTCGCTGAACCGTGGCCCGCTCGTCGTCCTCTCGGCCGGGTGGGCCCTCGCGTCCACGGGGGCGAACGCGCTCGGCGCCTTCTTCGTCCTCGGCGCCGTACACAGCGGCTTCTCCCACGTGGGCGCCGCGATGCTGGCGGTCGCCGGCTCGCTCGCGAGCATGGTGGTACGGATCGGTGTGGGGTTCCTCGCCGACCGCTGGTCCGGCCACGGCCTCGGAGTGGTGGCCGTGATGAACGCCGTGGGCGGGGTGGGCATCGCGCTGCTCGCCACCGGCAGCGCACCGGCGTTCGTCCTGGTCACCCTGACCGGGTACGGCATCGGGTGGGGGTGGGCCGGGCTGTTCAACTACGCGGTGGTGCGGACGCACCCCGCCCAGCCGGGCAGGGCGACCGGTCTCACGCAGGCGGGGGCGAGCTCGGGCGCGTGCGCGGGCCCCCTCGCGTTCGGGCTGCTCGCGACGGCAGCCGGGTACCCAGTGGCCTGGACGGCCTCGGGTGCGACGCTGCTGCTCGCCGTGGGCCTGATCCTGGCCGGCCGCAGGATGCTGCCGGAACCCCGGGCGTTCGGGAGCGTCCTTTCGGGAACCTGATCGACGAAGGTGGCCTCGGCGGGCGGCGGATCGTCCTGCAGCGCGCGGGCCCGCAACAGCGGATTCAAGTCAGCGCAGTGGTCAGGATGGCCGTGAGTGATCAAGACCGCGTCGACACGCGCTGCGCACATGCGCTCCAGTAGCCGTGGCACCGTGGCGTAGCCCGGATCCATGAGCAGTCGGAAGCCGTCCTGCTCGACCAGGTATCCGCTGCACGCCTGGCCCGCCTGCGGCCAGGAACCACAACCGCCGAGAACCGTGATACGCACGTAGTGACTGTACGTGCGAGACCCCGGCGCCGCTCACTAACATCTACGGGTCACCAGGAGGGGAGGCGGGATGGTCCGCGACGAGGTCCGGCAGCTGACCGACCGTACACCGATGCCCTTCCACAGTCGCGGCGACCCTCGGCTGGACAGGGCTCATCCCGCTGCTGCCGCGGGGCAGCCGGGTCCGCAGAGCTAAGGAGAGACTCGACATGGCCAGATTCTCCCCCTCGGAGCTCGAGTATTTGCAGGGCGAGAGGCGCCTCGGCAGGCTCGCCACCATCGACCCCGCCGGCCGGCCACACGTCGTCCCCCTCGGCTGGAGCTACAACGCCGATCTCGGCACCATCGACATCTCCGGGCGGGACTTCGCGGCCACCAAGAAATTCCGCAACGTCACGGCCAATCCGAACGTCGGGTTCGTGGTCGACGACGTCCTGCCGCCATGGCAGCCTCGGGCCGTCATGGTGCAAGGCCGGGCCGCGGCGCTGCATGCTGAGGAGGGGAACGGTAACCAGGCGATGATCCGGATCATCCCGGAGAAGATCACATCATGGGGACTGGCCTGACCGGGACCTGACCGGGACCTGACCGCGACCTGACCGAGGCGTGACCGGGCCATCTCCCGACGACTGCTCATGGAGTAGCGGAAGGGAGGCGGGTCAACAGGTGAGGTCGTCGAACTCGCCGTTTTTGGCACCGGCCACAAAGGCGGCCATCTCCGCGCGGGTGTAGATCAGCGCGGGACCGCTCGGATAGCGAGAGTTGCGCACCGCAACCTCACCACTGTCCAGTGGCGCGATCTCCACGCAATTGCCCACCGCGCCGCTGCGGCTGCTCTTCCTCCATGTGGCGCCAGCGATCAACGCGGCCGTCATGCCACTGCGGATCTCGTTCGTCATGATCTTCTCCCGACCCGGTCAGTGCATCTGCACGTGCAGTTGCATGTACTAAGAGTAAGGGGTGCGGGTCGCGCAAGTGAACGTGGGTCAGCTCGCCCGTAGGGCCGGGACCGGGCCGTACCGGGCCCTACCGATACCGCGGCGCGGACCGATACCGGGCTTTCCCTAGATCGCGGCCCGCACCTCAGCCAGCAGCTTCCGAGACCGCTCGGGAGTTTCGGCGTCCACCATCAGCCGGTCAAAGACCCTGGTGTACAGCTCGATCTCTTGCTTCTTGTCCAGGTAGAGCGCGCCGCAAAGGTGCTCGATATAGACCAAGTCCGGCAGGTCGGGCTCGGAAAACCGCAACATGGTGAACGCCCCTTCGGCGGCGTACCCGCTGAGCCGGTACGGCACGACCTGCAGCGTGATCTTGCGCAGCTTGGTGAGCTCGAGGAGATGGTCGATCTGGGCAATGAGCACGCGCCGGCCGCCGATCGGCCGGCGCAGCACGGATTCGTCGATCACCGCCCACAGCCGGGGAGCGTCTGGCCGGGCTAGCATCTTCTGGCGCCGTATCCGCAAGGCGACCCGGCGCTCCACCTCGTCGTCCGCCAACTCCGGCCGGCCGTGGCTCGCGATCGCCCGAGCGTAGTCCTCGGTCTGCATCAGACCAGGGACGAACTGCACCTCGTGGGTCTGGATCCGGGAGGTGGACTCCTCGAGACCGACGTAGTCGTGGAACCAGTCGGGCATCACGTCGGTGTAGCGGCGCCACCAGCCGAGCTCGTGGGAGCGCTTGAGCATCTCGAGGAACCCCTCGCGTTCCCCGTGATCTGTCACGCCGTACATCGTGAGCAGGTCAGCGACGTCCCGCGCCTTGAAGTTGACCCTGCCGAGTTCGAGCCGGCTGATCTTCGAGGCCGAGGCACGGATGACGTAGCCGGCGTCAGCGCGGGAGACACCGGCGGCCACCCGCAGCCGGCGTAGCTGGGCTCCCAGGACGATGCGACGAGCGGTGGGCCCACCACTCTGAGCACCGGCGCGACCACCACCGGATGGGTCAGAGGGATCAAGCGTGGCCATGACGGCTCCTTCCGTGCGTCTCCCACCAAGCGGATCCGCAGAGCAGCCGGCTGTCTGACCGGGCTCGCGGTCCCATCAAGGCCGGGGCCTCGCCCGATGACTGAACGTCCATTGGTCGTGGCTCAGGGCAACAAGAAAGACTAGCTGCTTTACCGCATGCACCCACGCTCATACGCTATGTGCGCGATCATGCAACGTCCGCCACCCGTGACGGCTCTGTGAGGCCTGATGCCCGATACCAACCCCCCGTCGTCGGCCGACGCCACACCCGTGCACATCGACACCACCAAAGCGAGCATCGCCAGGGTCTACGACGCGTTTCTCAACGGCAAGGACAACTACGAAATCGACCGGGAGGTCTTTCGGCGGGTCCAGCAGGTCGCACCGGAGGCCGGCCAACTCGCGTGGGACAACCGGGACTTCCTGATCCGCGTGACCCGTTTCGTCGCCAGGCAGACGGGCGTCACCCAGTTCCTCGACTGCGGGTCGGGGTTGCCGACGGCGGAGAACACCCACCAGGTCGCCCAGCGCATCCAGCCGGAGGCGACGGTGGTGTACGTCGACAACGACCCGGTGGTGCTCGCGCACGGGCGGGCGCTGCTCGAGGAGAACGACCAGACCCACTTCAGCGCGGCCGACATCTTCGTGCCGCACGAGGTCCTGGGCGACGAGGTCGTACGCAAGCACCTCGACTTCTCCGAGCCGATCGCGCTGTTCCAGATGGGGACGCTGCACCACTACGCCGACGAGCGCAGCCCGGGCGACATCATGCAGGAGTACATCGACGCCCTGGCTCCGGGCTCGTACGTGGGGATCAGCCACTTCTTCGATCCGGAGACCAGCGAGCACAGCGATCTCGCCAGGAGGATGGAGGACGTCTTCCTGCACAGCCCGATGGGCACCGGGGTGTTCCGTACTCGTACCGAGATCGAGGGGATGTTTCCCGGCCTCGAGCTCGTCGACCCCGGGTTGGTCCTGTGCGCCGACTGGTGGCCGGACGGCCCGCGGTTCAAGCCGTTGGACCAGGTGTCGTACTGCATCGTCGGTGCGGTCGGCCGCAAGCCCTGACCTCGCCCGCGACGGGTCGCGGCCACCGCTGCACACGGAGGAGCCATGAAGGGCCGAATCACACTGGGTCGTCTCCAGGACTTCCCGGAAGGACAGCTCGTCGCAGTCGAGGCTGGGGGACGTTCCGTCGTGGTCGCCCGGACCGGGCAGGAGGTCTGCGTCGCCCTGAACCGGTGCCCTCACCTCGGCTTTTCCCTCACGAGAGGGCCGGGCGGCCTGCGTTACGAGGACGGGGTGGTGCAGTGCCCCTGGCATAACTCGCGGTTCGAAGTGTGCAGCGGCAAGAACCTCGACTGGGCGACGGGCTTTGCCGGCCGGACTGTCCCTCGGTGGTCTCGCCGGCTCATCGCACTGGGACGCACACCGAGCCCGCTCAAGACCATCCCGGCCCGGGTCGAGGACGGCGACGTCGTCATCGAGGAGTAGAGTGCGGCGACGCGGTCCGGTTGGTATGTGCAGTCATAAGGAGTGCGGGTGCCGCAACCGCTGGAGCGGGTCCCCGCCGTCTTCGACGGCCCAGCCGTCGGTGTCTCTGATCCACGTGAGCTCGTCCTCGGTTACCTGGACTGGTACCGCGACGCTCTGATGCGCAAGGTCGCGGGACTGTCCGACACGCAGCTCCGTGCGCCGGTTGATCCGCTGGGTTGGTCTCCGCTGGGCATGATCAAGCACCTTGGGTGGGTCGAGCGGCGATGGATGAGATGGGGGTTCGCCGCCGAAGAGGTTCTCGCCTACCTCCCCGGCGACGAGGCCGAGTGGCACGTCACCCCCGAGGAGTCCACGGAGAGCGTCATGTCTGCCTACTTCGATGAGGTAGAACGGTCGCGGTCGCTGGCGGCCGGCGCCGATCTCTCCGATTCGGCCCAGATCGGTGGCCGCTTCACGACGCCCGAGCAAGCGCCCGCACTTGGACGGATCTTGTTCCATCTGCTCCAGGAGTACGCCCGGCACACCGGTCAGCTCGATGTCGCACGAGAGCTCATCGACGGCGAGACCGGGGAGTAGACCTTCCCCGAGGCCTTGCGTAGCAATGCCGCCGCTGATCAGCGGCGCGCGGCGGCCAGGGCCTCCGGGCCGAGTGTGAAGTCAGGGTCGATCTGGTGCGCGAGGTCCTCCCCGACGGCGCTGTTCGCCCACGCGCGGGCGTTCTTGAGGTGAAAATCGCGTGCCTGGCGGGTGAACCGTGCCCAGTCCGGGGTGAGGGCGTCGACGCTGGTCCGCAGCAACTCTAGGGCGGCGACGTTGCTGCGTTCGAGCTGCTCCAGGGGCAGCAGGCGGCCCTTGTCGAGCTCCCGGACGAACGGAGACTGCTCGAAGCACGCGAGGAGGTCCCCACCGACCTGCTCGCGCAGGAACATGACGTCGTCGGGGCCTTGGACCTTGTTGCCGACCACCGCCATGCGCACCGCGTGGTCCCGGGCGTAGCGATGGTACTGCCGGTGGACCCCTACCCCGTTGCGCGTGGCCTCGGCGACCAGGAACGTCAGGTCGAACCTGGTGAACAGCCCGGACGCGAACGAGTCGGCGCCGGCGGTCATGTCGACCACGACGTACTCCCCCGGGCCGTCCAGCAGATGGTTCAGGTAGAGCTCCACCGCGCCGGTCTTGGCGTGATAGCACGACACGCCGATGTCGTCGGTGTCGAACTCACCGGTGACCATCAGC